>JAHBXU010000557.1 GCA_019636315.1 Planctomycetaceae bacterium
CGGCTGCAGCCGCGGTGTCCGCATTGACGTTCAGCAGGTCTCCTTCATGGTCGACGGCGATGCAGGGCAACACGGGGACGGTATCCGCGCGGCACGTCGCCATCAGCAGGTCCCGTTGAATATCAACAACGCGACCGACACGCCCCAGGTCGATCGGTTCGCCCTGCGGACCGTCGAGCAGCAGTTTTTCGCCAATGAGGACGTTCTGCGTGCGAAAGCTGAGGCCGATGGCCCGCCCGCCGAGCGCATGAATTTCGTCCACGATCGACTCACAGATGTCCTCGGCGAGCACACGCGACACAATGTCGAGCGTCGATTCATCCGTGTAACGGCGGCCGTGAACGAACCGCGGCACGATGCCCGCCTGCTCCATCGCACGATTGATGGATTTGCCGCCGCCGTGCACGAGAACCGGCCGCATGCCGACCGTTTCCATGAACACCACGTCCGTCAGGCAGGCCCGCACCGACGCCGGGTCTTCAAGCGCGCTTCCGCCCAGTTTGATGACGACGTACCGGTCTCGAAACTGGCGAATCCAGCCCAGCGCCTCCACCAACACATCCGCCTTGCGAACGGCGTCGTCCAAGAGTCAACTCCGGTCGGGGAAAACGGATCATTTTATGGCGGAACCGGCGGGAGTCAAACGACTTCGTCGATCGGGTGCGGGGGGAGTGGGAGCGAATCTCGGCAGATTCAGAAAATCCTGGGTGGCATGCCTGCGGGTTTCCGGCATGCGGCGGGTGAGCAAGTGCACGGAACCGGAGCGCCCTTGAGAAGAGGGGAACCGCCAATCGCCATGTTCCGAACGGACGGCTCCGCCATTGAACGTTCATGGCGAGCCCTGCACGATGAGTGCTGCGAAATGGCCCGACCCGCAGTCGGATGCGTTGTCAGGCGACCGCGCTCGGACTACCGAGTGAATCCGACGTAGAAGCTGAAGATCTGCTTCTCGTCGAAGCTCTCCTTGACAAGGGGATAAGCGAAGTCGAGGGCGATGGGGGCCGGTCCCATTGCGGGAATGATCAGCCTCAGACCAGCGCCGATGGAGGCGCGAAAATTGTCGATCGTGACTTCACTTTCCACGGTGCCGACATCGGTGAAGACGACGCCGCGAATGTTGTCATCCGCGGTGATGGGAATGAGATACTCCGCAGAACCCAGGAGCATGAACTCACCGCCCAGTTCAATTCCCGCTGCACTGCGGGGCGTGACGCCGCGAAACTCGAAGCCGCGAAACGACTGGAAACCGCCCGCATAGAAGTTCTCGAAGATCGGGGTCTCATCGCCGGTCCATCCGGTTTGTCCACGCAGTTGGAGAATGTGCTTGCCACGTCCATCCGCCCGCTCATGCAGGGTGAAGAACTGGCTGGCGGTCAACTCGACGCGGGGGTAAACGAAGTCTGCAATTCCCTGTTCGTAGGAAAGTTCCACAACGTGACCCGTTGTCGGCAGGAACGCCGAGTCCCGGGTGTCGTGCGCGACCGCACCACGAACGGTGGACAAGAAGTTGTCGCCCCGCACTGCCGCCAAGGTGGGGGGCGTGGGGGTGTCGATGTCGCGGATCTGGACGTTTTCGAGCCTCAGGGCGCCGCTCACCGACCAGAAGTTGTTCAGCAGCCGCCCCAGCGAAACTCGCCCGCCGAGCCGCTCTTCAGTCCAGTTCTGGAAGAAGCGCGTGTAATAGAACCCGCTCGTCCCGAGGCTGTAATCGGTGTTCATAAAGAACGGGTCTTGCCAGCTGACGAGGTAGCGGCTGACCTGGTTGCCGGGAACCGCCTCGATGCGGAAACTCTGCCCGCCGCCACGCCATGCGGTGCCGTTCGTGATGTCGGCAAAGCTGCGTGGGGGACGCAAGATGTCAAAGTTGTTTTCTTCGAGCACGATTGACCCGACGACGCCCGCGTCGCTGTTGATACCGACGCCAAACATCAATCGCCCGGTCCGGGCTTCCGACACGCCAATGTCGATATCAATGTATCCTGGCTGAATCGGTCCCCGCAGCGCGTTGCCGAACGGGTCGCCTTGCGGCGAAACGCCCTGCAGATAGTCCTGCGGCAAAGGCTGACCGTAGGCGTCGATGCTCTGCGAACGGAACACGTCGTCTTCACTCTGAGCACGAATCACCAGTTCCGGCGGCGAGAGCGGCCACAACGCTGCTCCGCCCGGTGCGATGGACGCCGTTGGTTCCGCGGGAGCATTCGCTGGCAGTGGTTCCCAGGACTCATCGCCACGAGGCACGGAAGTCGTTGATCGGACGGCCGGAACAAACTCCGGCACCTCAGCACCAAAAATGGCAGCGGGCGGATGGGCCAATTGCCCGGAGCGCGGGGGAGACGATTCCACAGCGGCCGGCGACTCCGCAGGGCCAACGCTATGGCCGAAGACAATTGGCTTGAACGACAGCATGTCCCGCTCAGTCGCGGCTCTGTGGTCTGTGTCTTCCACGGCAGATTGAGCGCGATTGATCAGACTGGGTGGAAGATAGTCCGAACCGTCGACTCGCCGGATATCAACTGAGACGGGTTGAGCGCGGTCCCACAACTGGCTGCCGTTCAAGCGGGCCTGCAACTTGCGAATGGAACTGGCCTTCGCCAGCGTGCCAGGCTTCACGAACTGGTGCGCCTGATTGCGGACCACGTCTTCCTTGGTATGGGGATAGTCGCCTCGGATATGAATATTGATGTCGCCGATGTATTTCGGTTCGTCTTCGTCGATGTGATAGACGAGATCGACCCAACCTGCCTGCTGCAGGAACACAATCTGAGGCTCAACGCGCGAGAACAGTCGTCCGAGTTCGTCGTATTGGCCTTTCATCTTTTCCACATCTTCGCGCAGGAAGCGGGCGTTGAATTCCTTTCCGGCGACCATTTTCAGGTCTTGATTCAGTTGCTGCTCGGTCAGAACGTCGAAACCAACCATTTCCTTGTTGCGCACGCGGTAACGTTGCCCTTCCTTCACATGGAACACAACGTCGATTCGCGACTTCTCATCGTCGACCCATTTGGTTTCTGATGTGACAGCGACATCGAAAAAGCCCAGGTTCTGGTAGTACTGCTCGATGGCCTGTTCGTCGTTGGGGACGCTCTCCGGGTCGTAGTTGCCGCCGATCCAATACAGGATTGCCGGCTTGGTCTGCTTACCGATCTTGATGACGCCGTCACGGACAAACGAGTTGCCTTCGACGGATACACTCCGGACTTTGACCTTCGGTCCCTCGTTGATGACGAAGATGACTTCGCGGTCGAGTGGGTCGCCTCCCTTTTCGAGGTCGACCGTCGCGTGCATGTATCCTTTTTCCTTGTACAGCGATTTGATCCGCTGAGCCGCCTCGCGGTTGATGGAGACATCGAATGGCGCATTCGGCCTGAGACCCGTCTCGGCCACCAGCAGCTTTTCTTTGATCTTCTTGTTGCCACGAAATTCGACGCTCCGCACAACGGGCCGTTCCATCACGCGAAACACCAGGACGACGCCGTTGTCCACCTGCCGATAAATGGGCGAAACGCTGCTGAACCATTTGGTTTCAAGCAGTTTGCGGACGTCGTCACTCACCTGGGAGGGCGACGGGGCGCGGCCGGGGCGGACGGACAGTTGCTGGCGGATGGCGTAATCGGGAATCGTTGCATTGCCTTCGATGGCGACCTCGACGATTGTTGCGGCACTCGGGTCGACATCGCGATACAGCGGGCTCTGACGCCGCGCCTGCGGCGCCGGCTGAGGCACCGGGGCTCCCATTCCCGCGGCACCCCCCGGACCGGGCGACATGCCGCCGAAACCGGTTTGAGCGGCAACGGGAACCGGACGCGAGAATCCTGCGATCGAC
>JAHBXU010000558.1 GCA_019636315.1 Planctomycetaceae bacterium
CTCGGCGATCGCCAGGGTGTTGGAGAGACCGTCCACGATGTTTGAGAACTTGAACCCCTTGCGGGTTTGTTCTCCCGTGGATGGATCGATCGTCGCGTTCTTGGGAAAGAAGCCGCGGACGTACGTATAGGGCACGCCGCTTCCACCGGACGCCTTGATTGAATACTGCTCCGCAGGGTCCGCGAAGGTTTCGGGTGCTGACGGCAGTCCCAGAATCTGGGTGAACACGCCTGGGGCGATCCCGAAGATCGGGCTGTAGGAGGTGGTCGAGGCGATTCCTGATTGCCACGTCGGATTGCTTCCCGGAGGAGCCGTGTCCAGGACGCCGCCATCGGGATCGGACGGGCAGAGGAACACTTCCAGCTTGGTCTTCACCAGGGGCAGGTTCACCCCCTGGTTCCAGTTCACCCCCTTGTTGTACTGCTCGAAGATGTTCGACTGCTCGAGGTACGGGAGCAGATCGGTGAGCACCGCGACGCGGCTTTGCTCACCCGAGCCGGCGACGTTCGACGGCGGACGCAGGCTGGTGGGGAGATAGCCGTAGGTGTTTTCAAAATTGTGAATCGCCAGGCCGAGCTGCTTGAGGTTGTTCTTGCACTGTGTGCGGCGTGCGGCTTCTCGCGCCTGCTGCACGGCGGGCAACAACAACGCGATGAGGATGGCGATGATCGCAATCACCACCAAAAGTTCGATGAGTGTAAAGCCCCCCCGTTTGCGTCGGGGGCGTCCAAGAGCGTTTGAGCGATTCATTGAGATTGTTTCCAGTGGTTCAGGTCTACGTGTGGAAGTGTGATTGACAACGAGGGCGTGTTCTTCGACGGCGCCGGGAACGGACGCCGGGAGCAATCAACAATTGCAGGAGGTGCGCGCGCGACGCATCGTTGAGTTTCGGCCGGTTGGTGGATGGAAAAGTCGAGGACAACCGAGACGTCCGGCTTGCGCCGCATGGGATCGCTCCCAGAATCCAACACCTCTGGGTCATCCAGTCGGCCGATGATCAGCAATGACGATGTCGTTCCGCCTCCCACGTGGCGCGGGTCAGCATCCCTGCGACGGTTGCCGCGTTTACCCACGCCGCTCCAGGCGGGGGATGAGGTCGTGGCCTTCGTCACCGATAGCGGGGTCGGGAAGGCAACAGTCGTGCCGAAGTTTCGGAATCATCAGAACAGACCGAGCTGACGCAGAACACGTCGCAATTCTGTTCCGGCGTGACCAGAGGCCGCGATATACGACGGATTAGTCCGTGCCATAAGACGGCGGCTAGATCATATGCTGATGGGTGACGTTCATCCGACAACTTCCCCACACTGCGAACTGCGGTGGTGCACCAGTTCAATCATTACGCGCGACTGCGCGTCATGCCTTGGACCGCATCATCATGCAGAAATTGACGCTGCCGGCGCATGCTCACCCGACTTGTGACGTGAGAGTATGGCGCGCACGATGTCATTTCCTGACAGACGGACGCAGCGACCGAACTTCACCGGTGTTGAATTACGGTCGCAATGCGACCGCGAGATTCGCCCGGCAACAATTGTGCAGAGGCATGCCGCCGATGAGCCATGGGGTGTAGCAGCCCGTGAGGCGAGTTCGATTGCGGCGCCGCGAACTCAAGAGGGAACCTGGCCCAGGCTCAACCTCTTAATGACCAGCATGTGACGACGTCGATCCATCGGGGGATGCCATGCGAAGTCACCAGCCACGGCGCATCAGCGAGTGGCGCGCCGATACGGCAGTCGCGATCGCAGACGCCTCCCGGCAAGGACATGCCTCCACCGGTGGCTTGCCGACCGAAAGCCGCGACTCAGTTCCAGCCGGCCCGAGCGCGTAAGAGGTTCAGCAGCTTTTCTTGAGCCGCAGCGCGGGCCGCTTCGTAGGCGCTCCGGTACAGATCCATCTGCTGCTGAGCGAGAAAGTGCTGCGGTACGGGGGCGAATCCGGCCGGAACGCGGACCGGTTTCCGCGTGGCGCGCGTTTCCGCGCGGGGTTCGGCGGGGGGAGCGTAAGCCTCGGCAATCGTCCCCGACAGGTATCCTGAGATGCGGTTAGTGAACATGATGACTGCCCCCTGGGGGATTGAAATCTGAACTCGAAGCACAAAAAAACCCGGGTGGTGCTCCCGGGCCAAGTCACGAAGTCCGACGTTGTCACAATGCTCAACGGTCGGCGACCTCCGACAGGCCGGGGTGCGTCCTGCATGACGGTCGACAACAACAGATATCGTACAGGTTCCGATTCATGGTGATGTTATCGGCAGTGCAAACGACGTTCCGGGTCAATTGTGTTCGGCGGAGCGGGTTTCGTCGATTGCGCTTGCAAGTACGCCACTGAACTACTACTCTCCGCAAAGTTTCACACGCTCGCATGTTTGGGCGAGCACCCTGTCAGCCCACCCGAGGAACGGGAGGCTTCCCGATCAATGTGAGACTGCTGACTGGACAGGCCAGAGGCCCTCACGGACGATTGGCTGGTCGCGTCTATCGCCGACTTTGCACCAGCCGAAAGGAGTTTGGCTATGTCGAGTGCAGTTATGTTGGATCGTGGAACGTTCGCTGCAGCTGGAACGCCCAGCCCCTCCACGCAGCCGGGACAAGGCGCCAATTGGTGTGTCGTTCCCCGGTGCACGATCGAAATCGAGAAGTGCAAGGACGGCTGCAAAATCCATTGCCGTTGCGATGACGACATCGCGTGCGCGACGTTGCAGAATCTCTGCCGCGCTCTGGCCGGCGGGCAGTGCTCGCTGTGCTGTCAACTGAACGGCGTCACCTGCTGTGAATGCAAACTCGTTTGCGGGCACTGCAAGTGCGAGCCGACGGAAGACGGCTGCTGCATCACCTGCACCAGCGGTGACAAAGCGTGCTGCGAGATGATTCAGAGCTGCTGCGAAGCGATCGCTTGCTGCGTCAAGAACGGTTGCTGCTGCTACGTTTGCTTCAGCGGCACTCCGGTTTGCTGCTGCTGCTGAATCGCTGGCTGTGAAAGCTCAACCCGTCCCCCTCCGGCATCGCTCGTCTGAGGGGGGCGTTGACTTTGGGGTGGGCAAACTCGCACGGACTACCGGAGTCGGCGTTTTTCCGTCCGTTCGATCTGGATCACAACACCGTCCTGGACAAGGACTGTCAGGTGGCCGAACTGCAGACCGCGCAGTGCTTCTGCGATGTGGTCCAGCGCTGAGGCGCGTTCGTCCTGTGACGCGAGGGGCGAGGGGACGGAGTTTGAGGCACGCTTCTTGCCTGCCATGACTCTCTCATGGGTTGGGGATGTTGAACGGGTGGTGATGACGGACGTCGCCACCATAAGGCATTCGTGCTGGCACGTCTGATGCGAGAGCGTGCCGAGGGGCGCAACGCACCATCTTGGCAACCGCTGTGCCATTCCCCGGAATCCCCCCTGGCGCGGGAAAACGGCGAGTCATCGCCGCCAGCGTAGAAGAGAGCCGTGATATGGACTACACTTTCCCAGCACATGTAACGGGCGGGTCACAGCATGTCACGGCCGCAGCATGCGAGAATTCAGCGCCTGTCGCGATTCCGCCGAACAATGTCAAAGTGCAACGGATGTACCGCTCCAATCAACTCCTGCTGAGCGTCTGGCGGGAGTCTTGCCGCCATATCGAGATTGACGAGTTTGTGACGACGGCTTTGGAGCTGCTGAAAGGTCACGCCCCCGTCAGCCGCTGCATCGTGCGCCGGATTGACCGCGAACATCGTGAAATCGTCACCGTCGCAACGGCGCCGCGCGATGCGGGCGGCTCGGCGTTAGAAGACCGTCGACATTACGACGCCGACGAGCTGAAGCAGGTCTCGCGCTGGGGAAGGAATGG
>JAHBXU010000559.1 GCA_019636315.1 Planctomycetaceae bacterium
GAAAAAATCACTTGCAGTCGAGCCGTTCGAGGTTCCGACACTCCGGGATCAATCGCGAATGCACCCGCGTCGCAAGATGCCGAAGCGGGTGCATTGCGCATTCAAACGTCATTGAGACGGAACCTTCGCATTCGTTCACTCCGCACCAATGACAAACGCGATCAGATCGGCGATGTCCTGAGGCGTGAGGTCCTTCTCGAGTCCTTCCGGCATGAATGACTTGCCGGTGTCCGTCATCTCCTCGATGTCGATTCGCAAGATGGTGTGCTCTTTTCCGCTCGGCTCGACGAGCAGAATACTGCTGGCGGTCTCAGATTTGATCAGGCCATTCACCGTTCGTCCGTCGCTCGTGGCAATAACATAACCGCGATACTTCTGTTCGACGGCTCGATTCGGATCAAGAATGGCCGTGAGCAGCGCGTCCACCGATTTATTCTGCAAGTTGGCGAGCTGGGGACCGAGGTCGTTGCCGATGCCCTGATGCTTGTGGCACGTGCTGCAGACCTTCTTGAATGCCGCCGCCCCCTGTTCGGCGTGCCCCTGCAAACCATGCACGCTCTGATACGCAGCAACGACCTCGGCGCGATCCACGGCCTGAGCGTCATCGAAGATGTGATGCAATGACTCACGGCCCGTGTCACGGAGATGCAACTGGAGCTGCACGCGGGTGGCCGCATCAATGTCCTTCACCGGCACGTCGCCGGCCTCGAGCGCCGACACAAACTGGCTCGTCCATCGTCGTCGGGACAGGAGCGTACTGATAACCTCGGCCCGGACGGAAGGCGTCAACTGCGACCAGTCCGCCAGCAACGTATCCACCAGACCATCCGCTTCGCTGGCGGACAGGGCATTAATGGCCGCCACCTGCAGTTCCGGCGCGGTTCGAGGAGAGATGAGCAGTTTCAATTGTTCAATGTCTGCCTCACGCGATTCGCCGTCGCGTCCCAGAAGGCGGACCGCGGCCACGCGACTCGCCGTCGATGCGTTCTCGTCGGCGACGATCTCGCGTGCGGCAGCGAAGATCGGACGGGCCGCTTCCGACGCCGTACGGCCTTGCGATGTCGCGACCGCCGCCGCTTCCGACCATTCCTTCCCTCGATGCCGCACAGCTTCCACGCAACTGGCAAGCGCTGCGATTTGCCATGCCTCCACTTTCGATGACGCATCGGCCTGATCGCCCGCGATGGCCGAAACGATTGCGCCCAGACCGCCCGTAATCTCCTCACCCAATGCGGTCGCAATCAGATCGGGCAGCAGCGACGCACGACGCTCCAGCGAACCTCGATCCGCGAGCAGGTCCGCCAACAACTGTTGGGCATGTGGCCCCGCCGACGACAGGACGGCGGCTCGAATCCAGGGATCGCCGGCGTCTCGTTCCGCAATCGCCTGCAATGCCGCTGCCACGCGTGAGGCGTTACTCTCGCCGAGCGACAGCGCCAACTGATAGCGCACCCGCACATCATCGTGCCCGACCTGCTCCAGCAGTTGGTCGATCACCGCCGAATCAGCAATCTGCGGCTCACTGAACTGAATCGTCTGGACAACCACTCGCGGATCACTGTCCGTCAGAAGTTGTCCCAACAGCTTCGGCGAGAGCCGTCCCAGACCGCCGAGCGTCGCCATCGCCTGCACGCGCACCTCGGGACGAGCATCCGATCGCGCCAGCTTGTCCAATGCGGGAACAATGGACTCCTCTCGTCGCTCGATCAGCAGCCGCTGCGCTGTGTCGCGACGCCATCCATTCTCACTTGCCAGTTCGGCCACAAGATCCTTGGACGCGAGTCGAGTCAAATCCGGTGCGGCGGAAATGGGAGTTTCGGTTCTCCTCACGCGATAGATGCGTCCCTGATTGTGTCCTGCATACAGATCGAGCCGCGCCTGCCAGGCTTCGGGAATCCATTGCGGATGCTCAATCACCAGCCGATACATGTCGCAAACCCAGATGGAATCGTCCGGGCCCGTTTCCAATCGGACAGGCCGAAACCAGTTGTCTCGCGAACTGAGAAACTCTGATTGCAGCTCGGACGGATGTCGATGACCGCGAAACGTGACGCCGTGGGGCTCCAGGATCACCCGACTCACCAGATTGTGCACCGGCTCGCACACCAGGGCGGCGCCATTGACGTCGTTCGGAAATCGTCCGTCACGCACAATCTGCGGCCCGCAGGCCGATGTAAAACGATTCAACGTGAACAGGTCGTTGAATCGGTCCTGCGTGCGGCTCGTCGGAAAGACCTCCGGCGCCGTCGCCGGTTCCGTCAGAAAGACCCGCGGCGACGGAGAGGGCACATACGGATTCCGCCGCAAGTAGCGGTCCTCAATCGCAAAGTGAAACAATGGGTCACTGTTGTTGTTGCCGAACCAGTTGCCCCAGGCGTCGCGACTGCGGCCATACTGGCTCGTGCCGCTCACAGCAACCGCAAGCCCCTTGTCCGGATCGATTCGCAGGTCCCGGCCGGACGTGTTGACATTCTCCCCCGTGATCGCCGACGTGACCGTGCGGCTGCTGGATGTATCGGCCAGGTGCAGCCATCCGTCCAGTCCCTGAGCGAACCCATTGGCCCGATGCTGCGGATTGCCTTCCGAAAGTCCGGTGAAGATCGCCTGACGTTCGTCGGCACGCCCGTCGCCATCTGTGTCGCGCGCGAAGAAAATCTCCGGCGCCACGAGAGCGATGACGCCGTCCCGCCACGGAAAGACGCCTGTTGGGAACGTCAGACCGTCGAGGAATGTCGCCGCTTCGTCATATCGACCGTCGCCATCGGTGTCAGTCAGCACCTTGATGCTCCCGCCGGGCGGGCCTTCCCAGAGACGGCGGCCGGCCCGGTCGCCGGAGCGAGGCAGGTCCGGATTTCCATTGGGATAGTCGCCCATCTCCACAACCCACAATCGACCGTCCGGACCGAGCGCAAAATTGATGGGATCACGGATCAGCGGCTCAGCCGCGATGAGATCGACGGTGTAACCCGGTGGGACGGTGAACAGCGCCAGACTCTGCTCGGGGGAGACGGGCCCCGTCTCCCCTGTGCTTGCGTGCATCTCGTGCACTCGGCGAAGGATGAGGTCCTCCGTCCCCGTCGACCAGCGACCCGGCTGATTGTAGAAAACCATCGAGAAATCGACCTCGTATCCCCCCTCAGCCCGCATCCGCTCGGAGGCGACGTACCCAAAAACGTCGTTCGCATAGGCCGTCACCCAGACCGGCGTCTTTGCTCCTCCCAACTCGCGTTGGATGCGCAATGCATAATCGACGCAGACCTCTCCGCCGAGGAACACCATGCTGAACTGGTCGCCAAAGCGAAACACCTGAATCGGCATGGGATAGGTTTCCGGCAGGCGACCCATCCGTTTCTGGAGCGCCAGCATTTCTTCTGCATGGCGGCGGACCTGCGGACTGTTATCGTTGAGCTTGGCCTCCAGGTCGCCGCGCGCGGGACGGTCAATTGGCAATCCGGCATAACCAAACGACGCCTGCGGACCCGCGGTAATTTCCGTCATCGATCCCGCCGTCACCCGTGCCACCTGATCCGCAATCTGGCGCCCCTGGGCCTGTGCGATGTCGAGAGCGCGCTCGCGATCGCGCTCAGGGTTGGCATCCGCACCACAGCCGATCGTGCACAGCGCGGTCGCTCCCGGATGCGATTGCTCGAGATATTGCGCGGCATACCCCGCCCAATCCCCGTTCACGCGGTTGTAGTTGCTGTCGAACGTCGTGCAATGGCAGGCGTAATTGAACAACAGCCCACGAATCGTCTCGCCCGATGGGTCCGTGATCTTGAGGATCGGCAACGAATGATCGACCGGCCCGGCGGGAGTCACGC
>JAHBXU010000056.1 GCA_019636315.1 Planctomycetaceae bacterium
ACCGACTTTGGAAGCGATATCTCGGAACGGGGCTGATCGAACCGGTTGACGACTGGCAACACGCCGAATGTTCGCACCCGGCGTTGCTCGACTATCTCGCGCACGAACTCGTCGCGCACAACTACGACCTGAAGCACATCGCGCGGCTCATCCTCAATTCCCAAACATACCAGCGGGAAACCTTGCATGCGAACGGCGGCCATCCGTCCCTGTTCGCTGGTCCCGTCCGGCGGCGGCTGACGGCCGAGCAGATTGTCGATTCGCTCCTGCTGTCGGTCGGTAAGGATCTGGGGAGCGAAGAACTCACGATGGATGGTGACGGACGGCGGCCGGACAGTACGTTCGGCCATCTGGGGACGCCCCGCCGCGCGTGGGAGATGGTGGCTGTCAGCAACGAGCGGGATCGCCCGTCGCTCAACCTGCCGATTGCCCAGAGCGTCATCGATCTTCTCTCCGCCTACGGTTGGCGGCAGCAGCGCCAGGAACCACTCACGGACCGCGAAGAGGCCCCCACCCCTCTGCAACCATTATCCCTGGCTCACGGCACCGCAGCGAACCGGCTCCTCGATTTGTCGGATCATGCCGGCGTGACCGCCCTGTGCCTCGAAGATCAGCCGCTCGAACACCTGGTGGACCGCCTGTTCCGGCGGCTGCTGACGCGTGCCCCGTCCGCGGATGAAACCGAACTGTTGACCGCCGTACTTGCTGAAGGATACGACACCCGCATCGTCGCCGGTCCCGAAGCCGTTCCGCCCCGCCGCATTTACCGCTCGGGGATTACCTGGTCGAGCCACTTCGATCCCAGGTCCGACGAGGAGGCCATCCGCCGCCAGCGCGAAGTTCTTGAAGGCGACCCTCCGTCCGTGCGGCTCGATCCCCACTGGCGCGAGAGGGCCGAAGACGTCCTGTGGACGCTCGTCAATTCGCCGGAGTTTGTGTTCGTGCCCTGATGACGACGGCCGGAGAGCGGCCCCTTGAGACGACATGATCCATTCAAGAAGATCGATCCTGACTGGGACGATGGCAGCTGCCGCATCCGTCGGCATGGGTCGCTCCCGGTCCGGCCTTGCGGAAGATAAGTCGCAGCGCGGTTCCGCCGAGCATTGCATCTTTCTCTGGCTCGGGGGCGGCGCGTCGCACATCGACATGTGGGACCCCAAGCGGGTCACCACCGACGGCCGCAAGGATCCCGGGTCGGCTTATCCTGCCATCGACACGGCCATCCCCGGCGTGCAGATCTGCGAGCATCTGCGGCTGACCGCGCCGCTGCTCGATCGCTGTGTGCCAATCCGCACGGTCCATCACGACGTGATCGACGAGCACGCAGCCGCCAGCTATCGCATGCACACCGGCCGGCCCACCAGCGGCACGATTGTATATCCCAGTCTGGGATCGGCGGTCTCTGCAGTGAAAGGAGCCGCCAACGAACTCGTTCCCGCGTACGTCCTCATCGGCAACCCGTCCCCGGCCCGCGAACCGGGATTCCTCGGTGCCGAGCACGGCTATGTGTACCTGACCGAAACCCGGAGCGGCCCCAAAGGACTGGTGCGACCCGATCGCGTGACGGACGACCGCTTCCACCGGCGGACCGAACTCCTCCAGCAGATGCGCGACCGCTATCTCCAGGAGCGTCCCCACGACCGCACCGTCTCCAACTATGTTGCCGCCGCCGAGCGAGGCTTTCGACTGGCGGGCCCCGAGTTCCTCGGCGTCTTCGACCTCGACAGCGAACCGGCCGCTCTCCGGGAGGCCTACGGTGACGAGTTCGGCCAGCGGTGCCTGCTCGCTCGAAGGCTGGTCGAACGGGGCGCGCGGTTCGTCGAAGTGTCGTTCAATCTCAACTTCAAGAACGGCACCGGCTGGGACACGCACAACGAAGGACACTTCAACCAGCATCTGCTGATCCAGAGCCTCGACCAGGCGTTTGCTGCCTTATTAGCCGATCTGGAACAGAAACAACTGCTCGACAAGACGCTCGTGGTGATTTCCACTGAGTTCGGCAGGCCGGCGAGTTTTGACGCAGGCGGAGGCCGCGGCCATTACGCGCAGGCGTTCAGCGTCGTCCTGGCCGGCGGCGGCCTGCGGACGGGGCAGGCCGTGGGCACAACCGACGAGCTGGGCATGCACAGCGTCGAATGCCCGGTCTCGGTCCCCGATCTATTCGCCACAATCTTCGCGGCCCTCGACATCGGCCGCGAAGAGATTCTTTACGCCGGCGAACGCCCGGTCCCCCTGACCGACGGCGGCCTCCCCCTCGAACGGTTGTTCACGTGAGCAGTGAGTGCCGTCATCAACGTGGATCAGCGATTCTCCGTCACCTGCGCACGAATCATGCTCACATGGGCGCCGTGCTTCGTCCTCCACGCAGATATCTCACTCCCAACCAGGCGCCAATGACGGAGAGCACCAGGACGTTCATGCCGATGACCAGCCAGGTTGTCGATGAACTCGTATTGTTCAATTCCAGTCTGGCCTGTCCCGGCGGCGTCGAGAGCAGATCCTCCTGAGTCGCCCCGCGTTGGATCTCCGCGGGAAAAAACTCCCGCGGCTGATTGGGCGCCTGAACGATCAGCATGCGACGTGTGCCGTCCCGGCTGTCGAAGTACCGTGTGCCGACCGGGAACTCGAGTTGGAAGTCGGCGTCGGAGACCGGCGGATCGAGCTGGCAATCCACGACGTCCCCTTCGATCGACGATGAAATCGAGCCGTCCGGCTTGACCGAGACGAGGCGCCAACCCGTCGGCAACGAACCGAAGGATGGGTCCCCGGCCCAGGAAAAATCGACCCGTGATCGCACGACTCCGTCTCTGACCCGTTCCATGCGGCGAATGACGAAGTCCTGGCCAGGGTCGATATAGAGCTTGCGCACCTGTCCGGTCCCCCTCGGACCGGGCGCCTCGCGCGCCTCGACGACGCGACATGCGCGGTCGTCGATTTCGACTCGTTCGTCAGTCAGCACATACTCGGACGCGTCGAACGGCCGCATATGCTCATCCTGCAGGCGGAATGCAACCAACAGCGGAATGTACTTGGCGAGATTTCGATTGGGCGCCTGATTCTCACTGATGGCCCCCTCGGGGTAGTCGAGCACGGTCCGATAAATCAGGCCTTTGCCGAGGATCCCGTCAAAGACGATGAGCTGCCGATTCTGATCGACCGACTCACCCGAGGGATCTTCCGTGAGGCGCACGCGCCGGCCATCCAGCAGCATGACGTTGCGACTCCTCTTGACCATGTCCCCCTGGGCTTCGAGCCTGGCCTGCGACTCGGCATCCGGCATTTGAACGCCGGCGATCGGGGTGACCTGCAGCTCCATCCATTCCACTTGCACCGTCCGCGCCTCATCTTCACGTTGTTGCCATGCCGCGAGGACGTCGTCGAGCGTGACTTCGCCGGCCGGCAGGCCGTCGCCGGGAACCTGCGCAGCAATGAACAACATGGACGCGGCGTACGCCAATAAGAACGTGCCTGCCATCGATCATCCTCCCGGTCTGTTCGAACGCGGTGGGTCTGTCGTCGAACTCGCTGCAAGCAGGCTGAGAGCCGCTCCCACGTTACCCCTCTCCCCACGGTCCGTCCAGTCCCCGGACTGTCACGGGGCACTTCTTTTGGGGGGGCAGGAACGGAACTCGGCACGAAAAGCCATCCCAAGCCCGGTGACCCGACGATCACCGTGACGCCCTTGCCATCCAATCGTACGCCATGATGCCACTGATCTATCATGGACTGCCGCGTGGCAATCTCGCGTTTCTCGACGGAGCAATTGTGGGAAAAACCCGCACATGAACTGTTCGCCGAAGAGACAGCCGGTAGAATATTGAGACCGCAGCCGCGCCGGCCGGTTCGACCGTCGCGTGCACAAAGCGCATCTGCAGTGGTTCTCGTTGGAGTTCTCATGTCTCAGGCATCCACAGACCTCGTCGCGCGGTGGCGGGATGGTGACCAGAACGCCGCACGAGATCTGTACCAAAGATACGTCGAGCGATTGTCTGGGATTGTGACGGCCCAATTGTCCGATCGGCTTCGCGCACGGGCCGACGCCGACGACGTGCTGCAATCGGCCTGCCGGTCGTTCTTCCGCCGTGTACAGGATGGCCAGTTCCAGTTCGACGAGGACGAGGATGTCTGGAAGCTGCTGGTGACGATTTCGCTCAACAAACTGCGGAGCCAGGTCCGTAAGCATTCGGCCGCCAAGCGGAACGCGGCTCAGGAGATCTCCCGCCGCGACAACACCCTGCCCGATGACTTTCACCTGGAGAAACTCAGCGAATCGCCGTCGCCCGTTGAGGCATTCATCTTCGCCGAGATGATCGAGCGTGTTTGCGAAAACCTCGACAACAAGCATGCCATGCTGCTCGGCCTGCGCATGGAGGGTTACAGCCAGCAGGAAATCGCCGAGCAGCTTCAGACGTCCGATCGCAGCATCCGCCGCATGCTGGACAACATCCGACAGGTCCTGAGCCGCGAACTCGAGACGGCCGCGAACTGAAGACCGGACGCAGCAAGGCGACAATCAGGCGCTGCGGGCTTCGCTCACCTGAATCAGCTTGGGGATGGGCACTTTCATCCCCACGATCCCGCCGTGACGCTGGTTGAGCGTCCGGAAATCCGCCTGCAGGAACTCGTACAGCGACTCCGGCGGACGCATCGCCAGGTACTTCGCGGCGAACGTCTCCATCAACCGGTCGTACTCGCACTGACTGTGAGAATGCACGTGATACCGGCCGTCCATCCGGCGGATGTCTCCGTCAAACTGCGGGCTGATGTGATACAGCTCATGCAGCACCGTGACCATCTTCTCACGAAACGACTGCTCCAGGAAGCGGGGCAGGTAAAACGTGAGAATGTACAGCATCTCCTGGTCACCCTGATAGAGCCGCTGCACAGTCCATAGGCGTCCGTGGCGGCGAGTTGTCAGGGCGCCCCGCTCGAACCGCATCGGCGTCAGTTTGGCCTGCAGGCCATGCAGCACGCGACGCCGCGCTTGTGCAAACGTCACGGCCACCCGTGACATATCGATGTGCAGGAACTCGTCCAGCCGATTCGTGACATCGTCGCACAACCGGTACATGGCCCCCGTGAAGTCGAAGGGCTGCCGGGACGCGCTGCGAAAATCGGACATGCGGCGGATCCTTTACTCGCCGACATCGTTGAGCGGCAGCCCACCAGCATGCCGCCGCGGCACATCGCCGCATCACGTCCCTGTCTCAGCCAACCTCTGCCGGCGTCGCCGTCTCGGCGTCTTCTCCAGCGGATCGCTCCACCACAACCGGAGCCCCACGCTTCCGCTTCACGCGATCGTTCACTCCCACGAACTCGATCAACGCCTGCTCACCAGCATCCCCCAGACGGCGCTGTGCAATCCGCACAACCCGGGTGTACCCGCCCGGACGATCTCGAAAACGGTCCGCCAGTTCGTCGAACAGAATGTCCAGCGCCTCTTTATCGCGGAGCAGAGCAAACGCACGACGACGGAGCGCCACCGCGGGGGCAATCGCCTGGTTCCACTGCTGCCAGCGGGCGGACGTCCGCCACTGCTTCCACTCCGCCGAGTCGCGCGCGGCATCGGTGCCATGTTCGGCCGCCGCTTCTGCATGCGGCAACGCATGCCGGGCCATCGTCACGAGTCGCTCGATATACGGCCGCAGCTCCTTCGCTTTCGCAACCGTGGTGACAATTCGCCCCTCGACCTTCGGAGCTTTCTTGTCATCCTCGTCAACGCGCACCGTCCGGATCAGACTCGACGCCATGTTGCGGAACATGGCATGACGATGTGACGCATTCCGGCCGAGCTTGCGGCCCCGCATTCGATGTCGCATGGTTGCCTTCTACCTGTTCTAACAAAGGGACCTCACGGAGATCCCTGCTTGACGCCGGGCGACCGGCATCCCAGTGCTGCGGCTGAGTGGTGCTTTGGCGATCCGATCGTCAACACGCTGTCTCTAAATCACCGGACTGGAATCCGGAACTTTCATCCCCAGCCGGAGCCCCAGCGAAGCCAGCCGCTCTTCGACTTCCACAAGTGTGGTTTCGCCAAAGTTGCGAACCGTCAGAAGCTCGTCCGGCAGACGCCTTACCAGATCGCGCACCGTATTGATCCCTTCCGACTCCAGACAATTGGTCGCGCGGACGGAAAGGTTCAGCTCGGCCAGCGAACGGTTGAGCTTCTCCTCCAGTTCGAGATCGACCGGTGAATAACCGGTCGCTTCGAGCATCCCCTTGAGACCCGAACTCGGCGGCATCTCGGGGCCGGGTTCCTTGTACGCAATGAACGGGTTGAGGTGCTTGCGGAGAATCTTGGCGGCTTCGACGAGCGCCATATCGGGCGTCACCGTGCCGTTAGTCCAGATCTCCAGCGTCAGTTTGTCGTAGTTGGTCCGCTGCCCGACGCGTGTGTCCTCAACTTTGTACCGCACACGCTCGACGGGGGAAAACGCCGCATCCAACGGAATGACGCCCGGCTCCGGCATCTGATCATAATGCTCGGTCGCCGGCACGTAACCGCGGCCGTTTTCGACCGTCAGCTCCATATTAAGAGGCACATCATCCGTCATTGTGGCCAGGATCAGATCCTTGTTGATCACATCGACCTGGTCGTCGGTGATCACATCGGCGCCTGTCACGACACCCTTGGAGTGCCGCTCGATCCGTAGCGTCTTTGTCGTCGTGCTGGCGTTCTTCACCACCAGCGACTTCAAGTTCAGGCAGATGTTCGTCACATCCTCGACCACACCCGGAATGGTCGTGAACTCGTGCTGAATCCCCTGGATCTTGACGCGCGTCACAGCGCACCCCTCCAAGCTCGACAGCAGAATCCGACGCAGGCTGTTGGCGATCGTATGACCAAAGCCTCGCTCAAACGGCTCGGCAACGAACGCACCGTACGTGCGCGTGAGCGTCCGCTTGTCGGGCATCACGCGACTCGGAAGTTCCAAGCCCCTCCAACGAATCCGCATTGACCATTCTCCTTGACGGGGATGTTTGCTCTGACTCTCTGGCGAACTCGCGTTGCCAACCCATGACCGAGACGCCGGTTCGACCCACGGCCCACCAACTCTCAGACGCGCCGCTTCTTGCGCGGGCGACATCCATTGTGCGGCAGCGGCGTGACGTCCTCGATCGACTTGATGCTGATGCCCGCAGTCTGGAGCCCGGTAATCGCGCTTTCGCGACCGGAGCCGGGCCCCTTGACCCGCACTTCCAG
The DNA here is from genome assembly GCA_019636315.1 of Planctomycetaceae bacterium. Taxonomy (GTDB): domain Bacteria; phylum Planctomycetota; class Planctomycetia; order Planctomycetales; family Planctomycetaceae; genus JAHBXU01. The sequence continues at coordinate 7,205 of JAHBXU010000056.1, forward strand.
TTCCTTGACGCCGAACTTCTTAGCGCGGTCAGCACACGTTTCCGCAGCCTTCTGCGCGGCAAACGGCGTGCTTTTCCTCGACCCCTTGAACCCAGAGGAACCGGCAGTCGCCCAACAGAGCACTTCCCCGTTGGTATCGGTGATCGTCACCGTCGTGTTGTTGAATGTCGCCTTGATGTGGGCGATGGCCCGCGTCACATTCCGGCGAGTTCGTTTGCGCTTTGCGTTCGCCACCCGATTCCTCATCAATACCAAATGGACTAGTTAGAATGGCCACCCAACCGAGGCCGGCCGACCCGCCCGGCATGCCACAAGCCGCACCCGATCCTAGTGGCGCAGATCCTTGACGCCCTTCTTTCCGGCGACCGTCTTCTTGGACCCCTTACGCGTCCGGGCGTTGGTCCGGGTTCGCTGCCCTCGAACCGGCAGATTCCGGCGATGACGCACCCCCCGATAACACTGAATGTCCCGCAACCGCTGAATGTTCGTCTGCGTCTGGCGACGCAATCGCCCCTCAACAACCAGCTCATTGTCGAGATAGGCGTTGATCCGCTGAATGTCGTCGTCAGTCAGCTCCTTCGCCTTGGCCTGAGGATCCAGCTTGAGCTTCTGGCAAGCCTTAATCGCAGTTGTCCGACCAATGCCGTGCAGATACTGCAGCGACACATAGGTCGGCTTCTCATTCGGAATATCGACACCCTGAATACGCGGCATCGCGACGAATCTCCGTTGTAATGTTAAACCAGCTCGGCCAATGCGCCCCACCAAGGCGCACGACACTCAGGATGCGAGACACCAACACGACCAGGCATCCACCAGCCGCCCAGGCTGGCCGCGCCTGACCGGCAGCCGCTCATCCCTGGCGCTGCTTATGACGAGGATTTGAGGAGCAGATCACATAGACACGCCCATGACGGCGCACGATCTTGCAGTTCTCGCAGATGCGCTTAACGCTCGAACGAACCTTCATTCCAAACCTCAGGATCCTAAGGACGCACCACACCTCTTCACCCGCAAAGGCGCGGTCGGATTATAAGCGGGTCAACCGTAATCACTCAAGCGTCGCCGTTTTTGTTTTTCCCTGTTTTTGTTCGATCGCGGGCCAAATGAAGCACTGCTTAAATTCAATGCTGACGGAAACCACGTCTCCTGATCTGAAATCCAAGGAGCGGGGAGGTGAAAATCGCCCGCCTGCCCCTCCCTGACGTTGCCAGCGTCCGCATGAATTGAAACGCTGTACCGCATCCCATTCTGGCGCACATCGCCCCAACACCACCCTGATTGGCCTCGCTCTAGGCTCCCAACCCCTCCGTCAGGACCAACGGCCCGTCTTTGGTCATCGCCACGGTGTGTTCAAAATGAACGCTCGCCGCCCGATCGGCCGTTACGACGGTCCAATGGTCATCCAGCAATTCGACCTCCGGCCCGCCAGCGTTGACCATTGGCTCAATCGCCAGGACAAGACCCGCCTTGATCGGAAAGTCGCGCGATTCAAACTCGTCGCTGAAGTAGTTGGGCACTTCCGGATCTTCATGCATTTCGCGGCCGATGCCATGCCCGACGAAGTCTTCGACGACGCTAAACCCGGCGCGTCGCACGCCGCGCTCGATGAGTCGTGCCACCTGAGACCATCGCTTGCGAGTTCCCATACCCTGGACGGCGGTCAGGAGAGCGGCCTCTCCCGCGGCAAGCAATCGCGACTTGTCTTCACTAACGGGGCCGACCGCATAGGTCCATGCCCCATCCCCACACCAGCCTCGAAGGCGGCATCCGGTGTCGACGCTCAGTATATCCCCCTCGCGAAGGCGATATGCCCCGGGAATTCCGTGGACGACCTGATGATTCACACTGATGCAAGTCACAGCGGGGAAGGGCGGGGCCCCCTCAAGCCCGGGTACGCCCTTGAACAACGGTTCGGCGCCTTGTGAAGCGAAAAACTCCTCCGCCAGACGGTCGAGTGCCGCCGTCGTCATGCCAGGCGCGATTGCCGTGCGCATCAATCGGTGTGCCTCGACGACGAGCTGACAGGCTTCCGCCATCAACTCGATCTCGCGACGACTCTTGAGCGTAATCACCACTGAGGCCCCAATCAGCACCGCCGCTGCCCATCCCCTGAGCAGCGGCGACCGGGCGCAGGTTGTTGTGCGGCCTGCCAGCCGCAATGAATGGATCGGCTGCTCGCACGATCTCGCCATCAGGGTCGCGCGTCCGACGCCAACGGCGCTTCGCCAGCGAGACCGTCACTTTCCATCGGATTCGAGCAAGCCGCTGTAGTTGCGCATCACCAGGTGACTGTCAATCTTCTGCACCAGATCGAGTCCGACGGACACCACGATCAACAGCCCCGTTCCGCCGTAAAAACTGGCGATGAGAAACGGAATATCCATCGCGGTCGCCACAATGGTGGGAATGATCGCGATGATCGCAAGAAACCCGGCTCCGACATAAGTGATCCGCGCCATGACCTGTTCAAGGTACGCGGCTGTTCGCTCCCCAGGGCGATAGCCGGGAATGAAGCTGCCGTAATCCTTCAGATTGTTCGCCATGTCCTTCGGGTTAAACGTTATGGCCGTCCAGAAGTAGCAGAAGAAGTAGATCAGCACGATATACAGCATGTTGTACAGAAAGCCGCGGCCGCCGCCAAAAGCTGCATCCAACATGCCGATTGTCTCCGCCCCGAACGTCCAGTTCATGTTCGTCCACAACTGGTTCATCCAGTTGAAGACGAAGTAGGGAAACATCAGCAGACTGGAGGCGAAGATGATGGGCATCACGCCGGCCTGGTTGACCCGCAGCGGAAGGTGCTGGCGCTGGCCGCCGAAGACCCGTCGCCCGCGAACGTGCTTTGCACTTTGGATTGGAATCCGCCGCTGGGCTTGCGTGATGGCGATGACGGCCAGAATCACACCGATGAACAGCACCGTCAACAGAATCAACTTGTCAATACCGGCCGATGTTCCCAGCCCGACTCCCTGTTCAAACGCCGGTTGCAGCAGCTCAATCCCCGCACTCGGCATCCGGGCCAGGATGCCGGCCATAATCAACAGACTGATGCCGTTCCCGATGCCGTACTCGTCAATCTGTTCGCCGATCCACATCAGCAATATGGTGCCGGCCGTCATCGTGATCGTACCGACCATGTGATAGAAGAACGTGTCGTACTCGCGAATAATCAGGCCCGATTCGCCTGAAGCCAGCCCACCCGACAACATCCGAATCCAGAAGTAGCTCTGCCCCAGACAGATCACCACCGTCGCGTAACGGGTGTATTCGTTGATCTTCTTTCTTCCCGCTTCGCCTTCCTTCTGCAACCGCTCCAGCGGCGGGTAAACGGACGCTAAGAGCTGAAAGATAATCGACGCGGAAATATACGGCATGATCCCCAGGCCGAAGATTGTGCTGTTGCCGATGCTCGACGCAGAGAACAGCGCAACGACCTGAATGACCTGTCCCAGTCCGCCCTGCTGCTCGGACAGCCGCTGCATGGCCCGACCGAACTGATCCTGATCGAGGAACGGCAGGGGGATCGCGAACCCCATGCGATAGACAGCCAGCAGGATAAGCGTCAGAACGATCTTCTGACGGAGTTCCGGAATGCGAAAGACGGTGAGCAGTTTAGTCAGCATGCGTCCGTGTCCTTACACGCAGGTCAAAGCGTTTGACCCGCGATCGTTCCGCCCTGATGGGAAAGCAGGTCGCCCGTCATCGTCGTTGCTCTGCAAGTCGTCAGGAAACGGCGTGATGACTCGCATTCGGAAATCCTCCGCATCGCCCGGCGTACTGCTGCGGAACCTGTAAACTTTCAATCCAAAAGCGACCGCTGCGATCAGGTGAGCGCCTCGGCCGTTCCGCCGGCTTGCTGAATCTTCTCCACAGCGACGCGGGAAAAGCGATGGGCCTGAACCGTCAGCTTCTTGGTCAAGCTGCCGTCAGCCAGGACCTTAATAAATTCAAAGCGGCCCTTCGCCAACCCGCGTTCCGCCAGAGTCTCCGGACTGACGGTCTCCCCGTCGAAGAACTTGGCTTCCAGTTGGGAGACGTTGACGATCAGAACTTTAGCAGCAAACTCGTTGTTGTTGAAACCCCGCTTGGCGATCACACGGGCCAGCGGCATCTGTCCGCCGGAGAATCCTCGGCGACGCGACGAACCGCTGCGGCTGAAGAAACCCTTGTGACCGCGCCCCGAGGTCTTGCCATGACCGGAACCGGGACCGCGACCAATCCGCTTGGGTTTCTTACGCTTCGTAATGCCACGATGGACGTCATCCAGAATCATGAGAACTCCACTCCCCTTAAGCGCGCCACGTCTTCGCGAGTTCGCAGTTGTGCCAGCGCGTCGAATGTCGCTTTGACCAGATTGACCGGATTACTCGAACCGCGACTCTTTGTCAGAAT
>JAHBXU010000560.1 GCA_019636315.1 Planctomycetaceae bacterium
GGAACGGTCCGATGCTCTGACCGATGGCAACAACCGGCACGCCGAGACGCTTGGCGGCCGTGACAAACAGCAATCGGTAGCGTTCCAGTGAGGGATAGAGTCGCACCCATCGAGGCCCTCCCTGGAAGACCACCAGATCGGCCCACTTCAATTGGTCCAGGGTGGCACGCGCCCACTTCCGCGGCACCATCCACTCTGGCCCACCCATTACGAGAGCGCCCCAGGCCGCAAGAAACCGCCAGTGCGTCGCCCAACGTGGTGGAAGCACATTGCGTGCCGATTCGACGGCGCGCGTCTCTGCGGTCGAGCGTAATTCAAGATCGTAGTACCGCAAGAGGTACTCGTACTGATCGATGCGCGGCGTCAGGACTCGAATTCTACAGGCGGGCCATTGCTCACGGAGGCCGGCAATGATGGACTCACCGATGGCTGCATCGCCGACCGTCGGGGCCGAGCCGATCAATAAGATGTTTGGCGGTGTCGCCATCAGCCAATGAGCCTTTGCGTCGTCGACAATTCGTATGGTTTGACTTGGAGCAATTTACACAACGGTCCAGGCAGCGCGCGGCAGCCAGACGCCAGGACGCTCGCGCGGAAGTTTACCGGTCCCATACAAGTCCGCTGCGACAATCTGAATGCCGCCGCACGAATCAAACCGTTGATTTCGATGGCGTGAGAACAGCACGAAACTGAGCGTGTACTGGAATGGCGCGAGCCTCAGTTCGGGAATCTCAAGTTCCAGGCGATCAATCCCGCCGCAAGAGATAAGTGGCGTCGAGTGTTGCAGGTTCGACAGACATTTCACAACAACCAGTCCATCCGGATTGTGAATGAGCACTCCGACGGAAAAGGAATCGGAAATGGTGGACTTGACAGTGAACCGCAGAACGACGTCTTCACCCGTCTGAAACTGTGTGCAGGGACGGCGTTCAGACGTTAAGACTTCAACACTGTGCAGCGAAATCGGGGGGGCGTCGTCTTCGGATGTCTCAAAAACAATACTCGATGTCTGTCGCGAACTCAGATCGAGGTACTCGTCGATCGCTGCACGGACGTCGCCCATCGACAACATGGCTCCGGACTTCAGGACCATGGCCGTTGTGCACAGGTGCTCAACTGCGGGCATATTGTGACTGACGAACAGCACGGTGCGGCCGCTGGTGGCGACGTCGTGCATTTTGCCGAGGCACTTGTTCTGAAACTCCTGATCGCCCACGGCGAGGACTTCGTCAATGATCAAGATTTCGGGTTCGAGATGCGCGGCCACCGCGAAGGCCAGGCGGACTTTCATGCCGCTGGAGTAGCGTTTGATGGGTGTGTCGAGGAATCGTTCCACACCGGAGAAGGATACGATCTCGTCGAACTTCCGGTTGATCTCGACCTTGGACATGCCAAGGATCGCGCCGTTGAGGTAGATGTTCTCGCGCCCGGTCAACTCATTATGAAACCCTGTGCCCACCTCCAGCAGGCTGGCGACGCGGCCGTGGACCACCGCGCGGCCTTCGGTCGGCTCCGTGATGCGGGAGAGAATCTTCAGCAGGGTGCTTTTGCCGGCGCCGTTATGGCCGATAATCCCCAGGACTTCCCCTTCCGGGACATCAAACGAGATGTCGCGGAGGGCCCAGAATGTGCTCTCTGCATCTCCGCGCCCCGAGAGATCCTTCAACCTTCTGAGCGGCGCTCCGGCCATGTCGATCATGGCCTCGCGGAACGTTTGCCGCGACTTCTCGCGCAGACCCACCTGGTACTGCTTACTGATCCCTTCAACGCGAATGGCCGGATGGGTCATGACGTGATTTGACGTTTGCTGCGGGCTGATGTGAGTCGTGAGTGGTGTGCGAAAAGAACCGTTGAAGCAGCGGGGTGAGCGTGACCGATCGCAGCAGACTCAACTGTTCGCACGGGACACTCAAACAATATCGGCAAAGCGGCGCTCGACTCGCCGGAAGTACATGGCTCCGATCACCAGCAGCAGCACGGACGAGCAGGCCGAGAGGGCCAGCATTCCAAAGTGGAGCGGGGTGCCAAGCAAACACCAGCGGAAACCTTCGACGTAGCCGGCCATCGGATTCAGGAAGAAGTAAACTCCAAACCACCAATCCGGAAGCCCGGCCTTGTTGAACAGCCCCTCGATGCGTGAGAAGGGATACCCCACGGGAGTCGTGAGCATCCACATTTGCACGAGAAACGGGACGACGTATCGAAAATCGCGATAAGCGACGGTGAGGGCTGCGAGGAGCGAACCGACGCCGAGTGCGGTCGTCACGACGCCGATGAGCATGAGCGGCAACAGCAGGACTTGCAGCGGAGGCGCGAGAAGATAGGCTGCGAGAATGGTCGCCATCACGCCCAGCGACATCATGAAATCCACCAGCCCCGCTCCGACGGACGCCATTGGAACGATCAGCCTCGGGAAATAGACCTTGCTGATGAGATTCGCGCTGCTGACCAGACTTTGTCCGCTTTGGACGACGGCTGACTGGAAGAACTGCCAGGCCATCTGACCGGCGAAGACGAAGGCGAGATAGGGGACCGTTGTGTCGGCGTTCATGCGTCCCATCACGCCGAACAGCACCACAAACACAAGTGAGGTCAGCAGAGGCTGAATGACGGCCCACGCTGCTCCCATCACGGTCTGTTTGTAACGCACCTTGACATCGCGCCACGTCAGGAAGTAGACGAGCTCGCGGTAGCGCCATAACTCGGCCAGGTTGACGGGGCGCCAGCCCGGTCGAGGCTCGATAATGGTCACGGCCGTCGATTCCGGGTGCGGCAGCGCAGCACCGGGTGCGTCGGCGGAGTGCGAAGGTCTGTCGCTGAGGTCGCCCGGAAGTGTGTCGACGTCGAGGGCGTTCGTCGCGGCTGAGGTCATGGACTCAGAATCTCAAGGTCGCAGGAGGTCAATTCGGCCGAGGCTCCCTGCTGGAGAAAGTCAACGGCAACGAGCAATCGCCGCTGCCCTCGTCTTTCGATCACGGTGCCGACCTGTCCTGCCAATGCTCCCGTCTTCACGCGGACGCGCGTGCCGGTTTCGATCCGGGCTTCGGGCGTCAGATCCCTGCCCGCCGCGATCAGGGTGTTGATCTTGCAAAGGTCGTGGACGAGTCGTTCCGGGTCGGGAACCTCGATGTCGCGTGAGATGCAACTTGTGGTGAGCGCCGCATACCGATCGTTCTCGTCGCCGCGCAGAAAGACATAGTTGGAGAACAAAGGGATATGACTGGTCCGCAGGCGACCATTGGGCGAACGATGCTGTTGTTCGATGACCGGGCAGTAGAAGGCAATTCCCAGTTTGATCAGACGCCGCATCAGTTCCTTTTCGCGCCGCGAGCGGGTGTAAAGGGCCCACCATCGGCCGCACTCGCCCGCAGTCATCTCTGGGTCTGCGAGCAGGTCGTCGGGATAGCGGTCGATCTCCTTCTTGAGAATGGGCATCCGTCAGATCCTCGAATTAGCGCGTTCTGCGCGCACTTCGTCCCTCTGGGTGACCTTCACCCGACCGCAGTTCACACACCCGATCATATCTCTTGTCGACTTGAACTGATGCCAAGTCAACACTCAGTCTACGCAACAGGCAGAATCCGGACAGTCTACGTAAGCCGTGCTCTTGCGATTCTCATGATCCCTGTAATGCGAAATCCGGTTCCGGAGCACGTTCCGCAGCACGAGTCAAGGACGCATGGTCGGCTCGCGCACCGCAATCCGCTGCGACGATCGTGAGGTCCTCGTGGAATTTTCCCAATGGTGGCATGCGTTCGATCACTCTGCGGCAGTAAACATCGCGCATCGGGCAAATCGAGCCGCGATTGATGATGCAACC
>JAHBXU010000561.1 GCA_019636315.1 Planctomycetaceae bacterium
TGACGAGATTCTCCCCGACGATCCCCCGCTGACCGCGGATGAGATCATTGCTGACGAGCCGACGGAACCGAGGCCGCGTCGCCATAAGAAGTCCTCTCGCACCAGCCAGCCCGAAAGCCGACGGGCAAACGAGCGCGAGCGTCGACGGCAGAAGGCGGACATCGCGCCGGTCGAGATCGAGCCATATCAGGGCGAAGACCAGCCAGCAGCTGCGGACCCCGACGGCCCGCGTGGGGTCGTGCGCCGGGATCCCAGGACGGCAGATGAAGACTCAGTCGTGGCGGCGGCCGAGGGCGATCGCAGTCCGGCGGAGTCGCTGTTGAAGGAACGCTTCCGTCCGCGGGCGCAACGGCCCGGCGATCGCGATCCGGTCCGTTCTCCGTTGGTCCTGACTCTGGGCGGTGGCGCCGCCGCCCTGTTGCTGATCGGCGCGACGTTCTATTTCATGCTGGGTCGCCAGACGACTCAGGCCGATTTCAACGACGCCCAGTTGTTGATGGATGAAGGGAAGTACTCGCAGGCCATTCCCGCCTTCGAGCGCTTCCTGGAAATTCATCCACGCGATCCACTCGCGGATACAGCAGAAGTTCAGCTTTGGCTTTCGCGAATCGAACGTCACGCGAGTGGTGCGACGCCGGATTGGAAGTCGGCGCTCAAGGAGCTGAGCGGCTTCATCAACGTCCGTCGTGATCAGGACGGATTTGAAGAATTGCGCGACGTCATCCGCAAGCGCGCCGAAACCATCGCGACAGGTGCGGCCGCCGCGGCAGGGCCGGCGCACGACCGTGAACTCCTGACGGTTTCCGATGACGCCGTCAATCTGTTGACGGCCTATGCCTCGCAAAGCACGCCGCCGACAGATGCACTCAAACGAATTGAAACCTCACGCCGCGGGTCGGAAGCATCGATTCTCAAGTATGAAGCATTCACAGGCGCGGTGGCGGAGATGGACGCGGCGCTCAAGGCCAGGCAGACATTGGCCGCCTTGGCCGCCCGACGCAGGTTACTCGGCCGCTACCCGGAGTTCGCGCGCGATGCGACGATGGCCGCCAAGCTGGACGAGACGTTGCGGATCGAACGCTCGCTGGTTTCGTCCGATGATGAGGGCGTGGACGCCATAACTGATGACCATGAAGCGGCCTTTTCGCCCCCCCTGGCGCTCGCGTTCCATGCGCGGTCCCGGACCGATGAGGTCTCTGTCGGCGGGGTTGTGTTCGGCATCGCCAAGGAGACGTGTTACGCCGTTGACAGTATTACGGGAGAACCTGTCTGGCGACGGGTGATCGGCTGGGATGCACCCTTTTTCCCGGTTCCCGTGACAGTTCCGGTTCCCGCACTCCTCGTCTTCGACACGCATCATCATGAACTCCAACTGTTGGAACAGAGCACGGGCCGGCTGTTGTGGCGGCAGCCAGCCGTGAGCGCCGTCAGCGGTCAGCCGCTCATTGACGAGGGGCAGGTGTTCGCCGTCTGCGCTAACGGTGTGCTGGCGAAAGTCGATCTGGCGACCGGCCGCTTAATATCGCAACTCAAATTCTCTCAACCGATCTCAGCCGCAGCCGCTTTGAATGACGGTGCGCGCCTCGTCGTTTGCGGCGACCAGGAAGTCGTCTACACGCTCACCCGACGACCTCTGGAATGCGCGGCCGTTTCCCATCTCGGCCACAAGCCGCAAGGTGTGGCGGCTCCCCTGCTGCCGATGGGGGCGCTCGTGCTGGTGGCCGAGAACCAGCCGAATGAACGGACGACTTTACACGTTCTCGATTCGCGGAGCAGCGACGATCGTCTCAAACAGGCGGCCACACAGTCCGTTCCCGGGCATGTGGTCGACGTGCCTGTCATTCGCGGGCGAGACTTATTTGTCCCCTCGAGCGGCGAGCGAATCAGCGCGTTTACCGTGTCGGATGAACCCGGACAGCCGCCCCTCACGGCCGGGCCTCGATATGAGTCGGAAGGCGGAGGGCGCAGCCCCATGTTCCTCGCCACCGGTCCGGATCGACAGGTATGGATGGCCAGCCGCACGCTCCGCAAGCTCAGGCTGACTGCCGACGCCGTCGATCCCGGCCAGCAGTTCGTCAACGTGGGAATCGCATCGCAGCCCCTGCAACAACTGGGGAAGCGGATCTACGTCGGCCGCACGCTGCCGTACTCATCGGCCGTAACGGTGTTCCAGGCGGACCGCGATCAGCTCATCAGTCAATGGCAAACCGTCGTTGGCGGTCGTCTGCTGGCGGCGGCCGGGTCCGGCCAGGGAGCCTTCGTCGCCGTCGCGGAGACGGGCGACGTGTTTCGCATCTCGCCAGCCAGTCTGGTCAATGGAGGCTTTCTCAAAGAGACCACGGTCCGTCTGAAATTGTCGGAAGGGATGACTCGATCGCTGGAGGGAATCGCCATGGCCGACGGCAAACTGGCGATCTGGTGCGGGAATCCGGAACCGCAACTTTGGATTGTGAACCGGCTGGGACAGGTCGAACGCACGCTGACGCTGCCTGGGGAACTGGAGGCGCCGCCGACGCGCCTCGGCCCGCGGCTGGCGCTGCCGCTGAGCGGTCGTATCCATCTGGTCGCGGACGGGCCCTCGTTGCCCGCCATCCAAGACTTCACATTGCCGCAAAACGAGTCTGGCCCGTCGACGTGGCGGCAGGTGTCTTCGGTGGATGATGACGCGCTCATCGCGGGGACGGCCTCTGGACAATTGAGACTGCTGCGGCCGCAGGAGACGCCTCAGCCGTACCTGGCATTGGCCGCCAGTCTGGATCTCGGGGCTCCGCTGGACTATCGGTTCGCCGTCGGTCCGACGGGAATTGGCGTGGCGGCTGGAGAGCGATTGAGGCTCATCAATACGACCGATCTCGAACCCGTTGCCGAAACGACTCTCGGCGGCGCCGTGTCCAATGACGTCTGGATTTCAGGACGCCTGGTGTTCGTCGAGACGGACCGCGCGCACCTCCACTGCTTCGACGCCGATGCCGCACTGGAACGAATGTGGTCGGCGCCGCTTCCACACTCCTCTCTGGCGGGGGCTCCCCACCTCGCGGACAACGGCCGATCGGTCGTTATCGCTCTTCGCGATGGCACGGTCATGCATCTGAACGGAGAAGACGGCCAGATCGTTCAGAATCAGTCGGCCGGACAAACACTCAGTGGAGGTCCGCTCGCGATGGATGCTGCTGTGGTTGTCGCGACAGAAGATGGCTGCCTCCTTCGCGTCGAATCGATTTTGGATTGACCATCGCTCATGCTCCCGCCTCTGAGATATCGAAGCCGCGTTTGCGCCCTTTTCGTCGGGTGGATGGCGGCCGCGCTGAGCTGGACGTCCCCCCTGCTGGCACAGCGACCCGCGTCGCCTCAGGCCGCGGAAACGCCTGATGCGGCTGTCGCCGAAGAAGCGGATGCCGAAGCCACAAGCCAGTCCGAGCCGGAAGAGAAGCTCCCCAAGCTGGAGGAGATGGTGCTTCCAACGGCTGAGCAATTGCTCCGCAGTCCGCCGGTTGACTGGGTCGTACTGAAGTTGCGTCAGGAGGTCATCGTTGTCGAACCGGTGATGCCGCGTCCGGAAACACTGGTCAAGATGCAGCAGGCGATCGACGAAAAGTCCAGGGAACGCAGAAATCTGTCGGGCCCGGACCTGGCCAGGCATCGCGAAGAACTTGAAGCAATGGCGTCGCTCCACCTGCGATTGCCGGATCAGACGGACGAAGACGACTATCTCTTGTCGATGAAGCTCATCGAGCAGATCATCCATCACGAAGACCTGATGCTGCGCCGCGTGGATGAACTCATTCAGGAGAACTCATTTGATCTCGCATATG
>JAHBXU010000562.1 GCA_019636315.1 Planctomycetaceae bacterium
GCACGTCGGCCGCGGCAAAGGGACGCATCGAGACGACCAACGGCCCCCGAAACACGCCCGCGGCATGGCATGCGATCCGGGTGCGGTACATGGGCACGTTGACGTTCTGTTCGAGATGCCGCACGGGGAGCCCGGCACGCTGCAGGGCGTCGTCAAATGTGAACGAACAACCGATGAGGAACGAGACGAAATCGTCCCGCCACACATCGACCACTTGAAACGGTTCGTCGATCACCTCCCCCTGTTCCCATAGGCGGTACCGCGGCAGGTCCGTGCGCAGGTCGGCGCCGGGAGCCATTATCTGAGGAACGGCATCCCCTGCCGCTGTGATTTCCAGCAACGGGCAAGGCTGTGGATTCCGTTCACAGAACTGCCGGAAGTCGTCCGCAAATTCCTGCGGCACGATGACGAGATTGGCCTGTGCAAAGCCGGGCGCCAGTCCCGAGGTGGGGGCGGTCCAGATCCCTTCACGGCAGGCGTCCCGGACGTCCCGACCGGTGGTCAGCGTGTGCGGGTGATCGGCCATGTTCAACCTGTCTCCATCCGACATTGATCTCAACGGCAATCGTGTTCTGACGGTCGCGGAGCAATCGGACACGTGCCGACAAATGCGTCCGGCGGCCAACCGCTCGTCACCGTTTTGACGGATCGCGGTTGTGCCGCTGCCTGGACCGCATGTCGACCAGCGATTGCAGCTCGTATGTGATGCTTTCCACCGAACGAACTGCATCGCCTGAGAGGCATTCGATGGTGCTCCAGCGGGCGTTCTGTACGGCCAACCCCCGGTACACATCACGGACGCGGCTCAAGTAGCCGGTGTCGGCTTCCTGCAAGTCGGCCGCCTTGCTCGTGTAGGTGCGCTTTGACTTCGCCGCGATGAGTCTCGCCGCGGCGGAGGCCGGCAAATCCAACAGCACCGTCAGGTCAGCGCGAGGCAATCCGTAGACGTCGTACTCAATCGCTTCAATCCAGTCGATGAACGGAAGCCGCTCGTCTTCGCCCAGCTTGGCGGCCTGATGAGCAATGTTGGAAGCAACATAGCGGTCGAAGAGGACGACGTCGTTCTCGGCGACCGCTTGCAGAATCAAGTCTTTTGATTCAAACCGATCTCCCGCGAACAGCAATGCGGCCAGTTGCGGATGAACGGCGTCGAGTGCTCCAAAGCGACCGTTGAGGAATTCGCCGATTGCCGTGCCAAACCGGGTGTCCTGGTATCGAGGAAAGCTGAGCAAACAGACGCGTTGCCCCTGCCTCTGCAGGTGTTCCTTCAGGAGAGCCGCTTGCGTTCCTTTGCCGGAACCGTCAATGCCTTCGATTGCGATCAGCAGCGCCACGTCGTCTCTTCCGCAGTGATCGGGGCCAGAGGCAAAGCGTTCGCGGGATGCTGCGAAGCACCACACAATAATCCAGGAGCTTCAAGGTCATCGAACGTGCGGCTCCCCGGCAATCGCGACGTCCAACGGGCCTATCTGAGCGCCGCCATCGCTGCCGGGACGTCCTCGGCTGTGCTGAAGTACGTCAACAGGCGGCTCGTATTGAGCACCTCCCGGAGATCGTCATGAATATTGCAGAGCACGAGCTGCCCGTCATTTCGTCCCAGCTTCCGGTGCAGTGTAATCAGTTTACCGAGAACCGAGCTGGTGACGAATCGGACGGGGGCGAGCTGCACAAGCACTTTTCGGAACTGATACTGGTCCACCAGGGCAAATAGTTCCTGACCAAACTGCTCCAGATTGTCATCCTCCGTCAGCTGTTCAATCTGGAACGCCGCGATGGCGACATCGCCATCAATGTCGAGTTCAAAGTAAGCCGGGTTGTATTCGGTGAGTTGCATCATGGGCTTGCCCACAGAAAGTCCGCAGTGGCGCGTTGACCCCGTGCTCTGCGAAACTGTCCGACATCGTCGGCCGTTCCGGGAAGTTGCACAGGGATGTAGTGTCGGTCGGTTCCTCGCACGAATCCGGGCTGCTCCTCACATTCGCGCTCGACGAGCACCTCGACTTCGCGGCCGATCTGGGACTCATAATACCGTAAGGCGAGTTCGCGTTCCACAATTCCCAGTCGCCGCATGCGATTCTGGCGGATGGCGACCGGAACATGGTCCGGCAGGTGGGCGGCCGGAGTGCCGCGCCGCGGGCTGAACGGAAACAGATGCATCTTCATGAATTGCGCCCGCCGGCACGTCTCCACCGTCTCGGCAAATTCATCATCCGTCTCTCCGGGAAATCCGACGATGACATCCGTCGTAAACGCCACATCCGGGATGATCTCCCGCATCCGCTCAAGTTTTTCGAGGAACTTGTCCACGCGATAGCGGCGGCGCATGCGGGCGAGCACGGAGTCCGAACCGCTTTGTAATGCCGGATGAAACTGCGGGCAGAGATGTTCGCAGTCGCCGGCCGCACTGATGAAGTCGTCATCCACTTCATTCGCTTCGATGCTCGACAGCCGCATCCGCCACTGGCCGGGGATCCGGTCCAATTGGCGAAACAGGTGCCACAGCCGAAACGGCGGCCTGCCGGAGCGACCCCGCGAGGTCTCCACGCCATAATGCCCGACGTGAATCCCGCAGATGACAATCTCTTTGTAACCGTTATCGATCAGTCGGCGGACTTCGTCCTCGATGTCCTCTGGCGAGCGGCTGCGCAGGCCCGGCCGCACCTGAGGAATAATGCAGTAGGTGCAACGGAGCACGCAGCCGTCCTGGACTTTGACGTAGGCCCGTTTGCGACCGTCGAAATGCGTGATGCCGGACGGCATATCGATCACGCCTTGGCGCGCCAGGACGTCCGGAAGTTCGCGCTTGTCGGTGACGACTTCAAAAACGCTGGGCAGTTGGCGTACGGTCTCCGGGTCGCGGGTCGCGTAGCACCCCATGACGATCGTGCGTGTGCCGGGGTTCTGCCTGGCCAGCCGGCGGACCTCTTTGCGGCTCTTCGCGTCCCCTTCGTTGGTCACCGTACAGGTGTTGATGACGCACAGATCGGCCGATTCCTCTGCGTTCGCTTCCCGGTAGCCGTTCGCCTCGAGCGCCTCTTTGACAAGCTGCGTCTCATACTGGTTGACTTTGCAACCCAGCGTGACGAGCCGGCACGTGCGCGTGGACATGGGACAAGCGGCAGAAAACGGGAGAAACGGAACCGACAACATCGCCTGATGGCAATCCCGCGAGTATAGCAGTCCATAGAGAAACGTCGATTCCACTCACCGGGCGTTTCAGCGGCCGCGGGCCAGGTGCGGATTTCGGCACGGGCGTGTGGCCGCATGGTCTGCGCGAGAGGGACGCACGATTCCCGAAGATCGGGCGCGAATATCACGCAAACGCATCCCAAGCCGACGACTCTGCCGTCGAATGCCGTTGTGGACGCGCCCGATGCCTATCTGGTGAGACACGAGGACCGGTCCCGCATCGACCGACGGCCAAGCCGTCGGCTTGGGAATGGACGCCGCAGCAACCCCGCACGCCGGACAGACCATGGAGAATGCCTCCCCCGATTCCGACTGTCGCTCAACGTCGCTATGGCCCATCCGCTCTTCGTGCACCCTCGGCGGGCAAGCGGCCTTGATGAGCTGCGGATTCTTCTCGTTCTCCGCCGACCGTTGATCTCCGACGAACGGATCAACGCCTGTAGCGTCTCAGGCAGTCTTCGACGGGCTGCCAGTTTTCGATGTGCGCCGCTGCGGCAATGTAGCCGTCCGGACGAACCAACCAGATGCCAGCATCGTCGGGTGGCGTGCGGACGGAGTCTTCGAGGAGCGATGCAAATTGCTGCAGAAGTGCGTTCGTCGCATCGCACGGCTTGGCCAGC
>JAHBXU010000563.1 GCA_019636315.1 Planctomycetaceae bacterium
CTCGACGGACGAGCCATGCGGAAGCTCGTAGCGTCAGCATGCGCGCTGGACAAGCGAACCGCTCTCGCGCCCGGTTTGCTTTCGGTCTCGCAGCTCAAGCGAGCTGCCGCCGATGCGACAGCCGAACGATCCCGTGTACGCGGCGAAGTGCGCAACACGCGGAGCGGAACATGAATCGCGGAGTGAGCGTGGTCGCACGCACGGTAGCGTCCATTCCTCAAAGAACGGCTAGCGATACCTGGCGAGTCATCGTGGACCTGATCGCACCAGACTCTAAATCAGAGGCCCGTCGCGATCTCGACGCTGTTGCAGGAATTGTCTGCTCGCTGATCACGGATGAGGCGTTGGCGGACGATGCGCTTCTGGTGTACGGCGCGGGTCCGCGTGTGCGCATCTATGCGGCGTACGGTGACGACGCTGTCTCCGGAGATCGTGTTCAGGAGAGCGCGCTGAGCTTAATCGCGACCGCTGATGGGTGGCAGCTCTCGCTGCCTTGCCCCGAAGCTGATCTCACCTGGGTGAAGCAGAGTCTTGCTCGCGTTTCGACCCGCGTGCACGCGCGGCAGCTTGGAGCCGACGTCAAAGAGTTGAGCGCCGCACGAGCCGACAGAGCCTCCGCTGCCCCTTCGCGCGCGACATCTCTAGTCGACCTTGAATCGTTCCTGCGAGGCTAGCCCCGTCAAATGCTGGTACTTCTCACGCACAAACCGGCGGTTCTCGAAACCGGAGCTACGCCCGTATGAGCGTCACCGTCGCGGTGCGGTCGTATACGCACTCGGTCACGTACGTGACCGACAACATTCTCAAAAGCTTCAAGGACATTATCCGCCTGAGCGGGCTCGATCCTGATCGATTTGTACAGCAGTGGGACACACTCCACAACGGCATTCGTACTTGGATCGAGTCGCAACACCTGCAACGTGTGGTGCTTGAGGTCTTCGACCCTCGCTCTGACGCGCTGCTAGGGCGCTGGGACGTTGAGATCACATATGGCTGGAGCACCGATGACGGCCAGTTCTGGGTAGACACGGACGCCATCAAGTTCGCGATGCAGAAGGCGGGCGTTCATCCAGCCACTGCATCCTACTCCGTGAAGGTGACACGCAAACCCGGGTCCGCAGCCGTCGCAGGTTGGAGTTCAACGACTCTGCGTTCAACATCGGGGCTAATCGAGCAGCGGGTTGGGTCGACTGTCGAGGGGAGCGGGTTGACCGGTGGCTTCAGCTACTACCGGAGGGTGTGACGTGCTCACAATTGAAGAGGCATTCACCAAGTTCCGAAGCCGACTGGAACTCAACGAAAAAGAGCAAGCGAACGCTTCATCCCGTCAGCGTGAGATTCGTGCACACATGGACACGCGATTCGATGTGGAGCACGATTTCCTGACTGGGTCGTATGCTCGTCATACCAAGACCAAGCCGCTCAAGGATGTTGACATCTTCTGTGTGCTTGGCGAGGGAGAGCGCCATTACAGAAAGGAGGCGCCCAGTGCGCTACTGTCCGCGGTAGAAGACGCGCTGGTAGACAAGTACGGGCGCGCTGCAGTGAAACGTCAGCGTCGGTCGGTTTGCGTGGATTTCGGGGTGAAACCCGACGCAGATGACAAGACTGACCATCGCGTTGTGAGCTTCGATGTCGTGCCAGCATTTGCACTGGGTGATTGCTATGAGATCCCCGACCTTGGAGCACTTGGTGGCGCCGGAGGGTGGACCAAGACCGACCCGCGAGTACACGCCAATAAGGCAATCGAAGCACAAAAGGCCTACAGCAGCGAATGGAAGGGATTGGTGCGCATGATGAAATACTGGAACAACCATCATGACAAACCAATCAAGCCGTCGTTCCTTATCGAGGTGATGGCTCTGGAAGTGCTCCATCCTCCGTACGGCGGCGAGCGTTCGAGAGAGCTGCAGGCCTTCTTTGCAACGCTCGCAGCACGCATTCACGAAACTTGGAGTGATCCCGCAGGCCTCGGCCCCCCGGTGAGTGACGTTATGGACGCGGCAATGCGGTCGTCGGCGCGTATGGCGCTTTTGGAAGCCGAGCGGGCAGCGGCGCACGCCATCGATCTGGCACGTCGCGGCCGACAGGGCGACGCCCTTCGGGCGTGGCGGGAGCTGTTCGGGCCGCTATTCCCACTTTCATAGGATGTTGCGTTGCCAAACCATGGAGCCGCCGTCGCCGCTCGTTTGAATGGTGACGACTACCAGCACCTGATCGCGTGGCGAGAGGCGCTGAACCTACTTCGACCGCGCACGGGTGTTGCAATCGTACGCGTGGAGGACGAGGACGCGCTATCCGTCGATGATGTGACCGTCCAATACGAGTCGGGATGCGGTCGGCCGAATCAATACTTCCAGATAAAGTATCATGTAGATCACCGGCAAGCGTATTCTTCTGACGCGATGCTGGAAAAGCGGACGGCGAACGCGTCGAGTCTTTTGCAGAAGTTTTGGCGGACGTACTTGGCCATGGCCCAACGTTCGGCCGACACGTTTGAGTTGACGCTGATCAGCAATTGGTCCTGGGACGTTGAAGACAAATTCGCAGCCGTCATCGACGGACAAGACGGAAGCATTAAGGAAGACTTCCTGCTCGCGTCCGCTGGATCCGATCTCGGCAAAATCCGTGAACGCTGGCGTCTTCATCTTGGCGCGACTGAAGAGCAATTCGCTGCGTTTGTGGGCGTCATGCGTGTGCGGCACGGCTACCACTGCTGGCAGGAGCTCCGTGACGGCGTCGCCGACCGAATGGAGAATCTTGGACTGCAGTTCGATGAGGCCGCACTCCTGACTGCCGTCGGCATCGTTCGCGCGTGGATACAGCATGGGCCCTCTGATATTGACGCCGGAGTGATGCGTACTCTGGTTGCTTCACATCGCTTGGACCTTCCCGATTCGGCCGAGCGTGCGACGTTGGTTGTGCTGAACACTATTTCATCGCCTCGGCTCGAGGTCGAACCCGACTACGCCCTCGACTGGTGCGACAGATTCGAAGGCGAGCCTGGACGTCGTGGTCGAATGCTCCTCGATGCAGCAGAATGGAATAGTCGACTGCTGCCTGAGCTGTACGCATTGGAAGCCAAGATCAAGTCCGAGACCACGGTTCGTCTGGTCCGCGCGCGCGGTGCTGCTCGTCTAGCTCCATGGTTGGCGTTCGGATTCACTTTTTCGGAAGTGGCTGGCTACACCGTAGAGGTGGCGCAACGTGTCGCGGGTGGCCGCACAGAGCACTGGCGTTCCGACGCGCCCGCTTCGGGAGACTTCTACGTTGATCCCCATCTTCAACTTGGCGCGGAGGCGCTAATCGACGGTCCCTCTGATACAGTCGCAGTTGCCGTCGGTGTGACAGATAGTATTCGGGACGACGTCATCCGAGATTTGCGCGCGCATTCGCGCGCATCGGCGTTGTTGCTGCTGGCACCGCGCGACGGCGCTAGCTCGGCCGCAATACGACACGCCGGAGATGCCACTGCGCTCGCGGCGCAGGTGAAGCGGCACACGCGAATCGCCGTGCGTGAGACCGGAGCCAAACGCGTCTTGCTCTACTATTGCGGACCTCTTAGCGGCGCCTGTTTCATCGGCCACCGCATGAATGCCGTAGCACAGCAGATTGTACTCATGGAGGACATTCAGCCTGGCTACGTACCAACATTCGTGCTCAGGTAGGTGAGTTGGCCGTCAACACACCTGTACATACGCACCGTAGCGTCGACGACCCTTGCCAACAATGTCTAAAAGCCGTTTCCTAAGAGCATCGCGCGGAAACGTTTTTTGCCCTCCGACGCAGCGCGTCCAACCGGTGTA
>JAHBXU010000564.1 GCA_019636315.1 Planctomycetaceae bacterium
AGAAAGGCACGGGTCGCGATCACAACTCCTATGGTTTCACGACCTGGATGGCCGGGGGGGGAATCAAAGGGGGGACAAGCTTCGGCGCGACGGACGAACTCGGATCCCGCGCCGTCGAAAACCGTCTGCACGTGAAGCGGCTCCATGCCACGATTCTGCACCAGATGGGCCTGGATCCGAACGCCCTGACGTACTTCTCCGGAGGACTCGATCATAAGCTGGTCGGCGTCGAAGGGGCCGAGCCAATTCGAGAGATTCTCTAAATCCTGTTTTCCTGCCGACGGCGTTGCTCACGCGGGATCGGTGGGCGCCGACGTCACGTCTTCAATCACTGGTGCACGAATCGGAAGCACCCAGAGACCGGCAGTCAGCCGGCCAACGAACGAGACAAGAAATAGGACGCGGAACGGTTCCAACGGGGATGTTAATGAGGGACTCGCTCCGGCTCCGGACGGTGCCTGTGACGCGGCAGCCGTTGCGAGTAATGCGTCCAGCCAGAGGCCGCCCAGCAGCCCGGCCAGAGCTGCGCACAGGCCGCCAATCTGTCGGAACAACGAGATCTGAATGATGTTGTCGCCGCGCGGCGACAACCGGAGCATGAGGTTCCGCCCACTGACGTTGACGAATCCGAACAGGCCCCAGACGACGAAGGCCCCGCTGAGCAGCCACCAGCGATCCGGCGTTGCCGCCAGCCAGAACAGCATGGCTCCGCTGACTGCTGTGACACTCCAGAACAGCACTTGCTTGTCCCGGCCCTGATCGGACAAACGGCCCCCCCACAGGGCGAGCGGCGCCTGGAGCCCGAGCATCAGCCCGTTGAGAACATAATACGTTTCGACGGACAGATGCAGGACGCTGGTCTGATACTTAAAGAAGGCCGACTGCGTCAGCCCCTGGGCAAAGGAAAGCCACCAACTGTGAAGGAGAATCCAGCGGATATTTCGATCCCGCAGCGCTCGAAGCAACATGGTCCATGTCGGCGCAGCTTGCGAAGGGAGCTCACTCGCATTGTTGGGCTCGCGTCTGCTCTCGGGGAGCCGACGTAAAGGGAGGAGGGAAGCCGCCACCACTGCGTTTCCGATGAGAAACACGGTGACGTAGGTGACCAGCTTTTGCTCGTCGGGAAGCGCATCGGCCCAGCGGCGGCGAACGATGCCAACCAGCACGGGGACCGAAAGCTTGATCGCCAGTATGGCAACCTCGCGTCCGGCAAACAGCCGTCCCCACCGCCCTTCGGGTACGAGATCCGACAGCCACGAAATCAAGCACGCAAACGCGATCCCCTGGAAGACATACCAACCCGCCACCCAGATCACAAGGACTTCAAATGGCCACGCGTCGCCGGAAGTGAGGACCGGCGCGGCCATCAGCGGCACTCCCAGAGCGAACAGACGCCCCACGAGAAGCGAGGCCATCCATGTCCGCTTGCGGCTCCCGACGCGTCTGCTGATGGGCCGCGCCAGGAACCCCACGGACTCCGCCAGTTCCGGGAGAATCAGCAGAAACGAAAACTGGAACGCCGACGGACCGAACGCATCCGCGTAGTAATAAAGAAAACCGCCGGTCGTCAGGACGTGTCCTGCGGAGAACAGAAGCTGCGACGCAATCACCGCCCGCGTCACGCGGTGCAGCGACATGTCCGAATGTTGAGTGGAATCGGTGGTGACTCGCAAGCGGCCCGTCCTCGAGTGCACATGGGGGGTGCAACATCGCCGGAACCGGGGACCGCGTCAACCGCTGCGACGGTCGATTTGTGAATCAACCGGCCGATAAGCCGTCAACAGGGCGGAGTCCGTCACTCATTCTTCCTCATCGGCATCATCATGGAACTCGGTTGCTGGTGCTTCCGGCGAATTCCACGGAACGTCATCCGGGCGGACGATGTTGAAGATAAGCTCCGGAGTCTTGCGGCGGCTGATGGAACGCGCGACTTCCGCGCGGAGCTTGCTCTGCACCATCCCGAGTTTCATCAGGATCACTTCGGTGGGCGTTGTATCGTCCTTATCGAGAAGAGAGACCGTCACCAGCAGTCGAGACGAGTCGGGCGCCGGGATGACATTCTCGACGTACAGGCTGCGCAGAACGTCATCACCACACTCGCCGGAGAGGACGTAGTTCAGTGTGTGCGCCACCTGATGACAAAGCTGCATCGTCTTTCGATCCGGTCGTCCGGGAGAACGCGAATCATCAAACGCTCCCATGCGGCCGACGCCACGATGACCGGGCCGACCACGTGAACTCAAAGAACCGGAGCGGCGTCGTTTCGATCTCATGGTTGTTCGCCGTGCGAGAGAGAAGGGGGAATTGAGAGATCATCCAAACGCAAGTCGAGACCAGATCCCGGCAAGGGAATTCTAGCGTTTGGATTGGAAATCCGAGATCTCAGAATTGCATTTCCGGTTGAAGCATCGTCACACAGATTTCCGGACGTTGTTGGATGAACGCCATGTGGTGAGTCACAAACGAGATGCCGCCGCAGCTGCGATCCGTCAGAGCCGGGACGGACGGTTGAGGTTCGGGACAAAGCGATTGCCCCTTTTCTTATCGCTTGGCGCGAGCGCCGCGGACTCTGGCCGCGATGCGCGACAGGACTGCTTGAGCGCGCTGGACGCCGTCGCGGGCGGCAAACGCGTGAGCCGATTGCATCTGCATCACCAGGTTGGAGTTATTCTTGCGGTGCTGCTCAAACACCATCCGCTCGACGTCCATTCCAGGAAACGGCTGACGGGGTTCGATAAAGTCCTTGTACAGCTGTTCAAACCGGCGTCGGTTGCCGGCCGCACTGGTGACGCCGATATCGTGCGCACGGATGGCCTTGGACACTTGGGACAATGCGTCCCGGAGCCAGCGGCGCGCATCCTGCCACTCCCGTTTCTCCTGCGAGTCAGAATACAGCCGCTCATCCGGATCGAGATCGCGATTGAGCGATTGCAGCGTCCCCTGGACGCTGCCCAGTTGACGACGCAACGCATCAACCTGCCGCTCAATCTGGACGATTGCCAGCCATTCGGCATTCAGCGCCTCCAGGACAGGTGACGCCGCTCCTGAGGGCTCCTGAACCGGATCGATGGCTCCCAACGGCGGCACGATCGTCGGGACTGTCGAAAGCGGACTTGCGATCTGGACCGAGATGCCGGCCGGTCCCGGAACGGGGAGCGGCTGATCCAGCAATGGATTGGCTCCTTGCAGGACCGGATACGTCATGCCGAGGATGGTCCAGGACAGGGCTTCGTGCGATGCAATTCCACCGGCTTCCAACAATCGTCGCAAGGTCAATGCACCGCTGCTCGATCGATGAACGTCTTCGGGAATCTGGAAGTGCACCGACTGCGGCGCCAGTGCCGGTCGGTACCACGCCCACGCGACGCATTCCGCCCGGTCGGCGATCCGGATCGCTTCCCAGGCCGATGAGGGTTGTCTGGCGGCGACGCTCATGTCGCGTTCTCGCCTGGCTGGCGGTTATTGGATGACGTCATGCGAGAGCACGAGAATCCGGCCACAGCATTCGTATGGTCCCATCAGGTCAGGAATGCGGCGGGATGATGCATTGTCTCTCCGCCGTTCCGTCGCGACAAGCCTTTTCAACTGGACGCCGATTCCAGAGAATCCGTGTGATGCTCCGGCCGAATTTGTCGGTCGCGACTGGATTCTCCACCTCCGCATGGCAGACATTGAGGTCTTCGTGACAGCGACTCCCCAAGACTCGACCGAGCATCGCACACCTTCCACGAACAACTGGATGATCGCCGCCCTGTTGATTGTGATCGCTGCGCTGCTCTACCGGTATTCGGCGCCGATCCGATCG
>JAHBXU010000565.1 GCA_019636315.1 Planctomycetaceae bacterium
CCTTCAGATAGGGCCGACGCGTGCTCATAGTCCAAATTCTATCCGATGCCAGCGACACCCACAATTTAGCGCTCAGCACTGTTCAAGATTACATGGACTGATTCGGTTGCGTCTCTGGGCGTCGACGCCGCATTGGAGACGAATCGATCATGCCGGTCGCCCCTGCACTGCTTACTGGCCGCAGAGCCATCTCTCCAACGGGCGGCAAAGTGGACACGACTCAGCTCGTTTCATCGAACTGAGCGTACCAATCGTCCGCGACACGGCATCACGCATCGTCGGACGGCGCATCGTCTCTCATGTCGCGCAGGCCGATGACACGCCAATTGCTGTTTGCAACAGCGAGGCTGACACGCGACCCGTTGAGGCGATGTCACCGTCGACTCGACGATCGCCAGTCCCTGCATGCTGCCGGCGGGCTCGCGATTTGTGTTGATCGTGATCGATTGTTCGCGGCCGTCCGGCCAAACCGCCGTCGCGCGCAGGAGGCCCGCGTCATCCATCGACGAGGTGATCACTGCACCCTGCAACCGGCGGCTCAGGTTCGTCAGCTCGCTCATCAGTCCGACGAATCCCTCGTGAAATCCGGGCGTTTGGTTCCAGACGTCCTGATTGTAATCGAAGAATGAAACCGCATGCGCGCCCCCCAGCACCGCCTGCCAGGCCATCACGCGCAGTTCCGCCAGTTCGGGCAGCTTCGATTCCGGCGGCAGCACCCAGGCCTGCAGAATGACGACCAGCGGCAAGTCCCGCTCGGCGATCTTCATGACCTCGCGGCTGCGGAGCATCATCAGATAGACCTCACTCAGCGGTCCTTCATGGAGGTCAGGAAAGGGCATGATCCGCATCACGTCGGCCGCTTCGTAGAGGAAGGAAAAGTAGTCGTAGTACCGCTGATCCCAACGGGCGAGCGGCCCCCAATGCGAGATTTCGAGCGGGACGCCCGCGAGCTGGCTGTCGAGCCGCGGGCGGAGCGTCTCGTACAAATCGACGTAATAGCCGAATGGCGTGTCCGGCGAGTTGCGATCAGGCTCATCCATCACGCTGATACCGGCCAGGCGATCGGGCCGCACCTCGCGGGCAACTGCCAGCGCCCGATCGATCTCTTCCTGCGACGTCTGATCGGTCCACCAGTTGGCGAGGACGACGTTGAGTCCGATCGCGGTTGCATCCGCGTGCAGGTTGGGCCAATCGAGAATGACCTGTGTGAACCCCATGTCCTTCAGCGCACGGAGCGCCTCTGGTGAATGCGGATTGTACATCTCGAAGATCTGCGTGGCCGCGGCCGTCGTCACCTTGCCGATGAACTCCGCGTTGCCTCGCGGGGGATACGCCTCAGCTGATTCCGTTGACTCGGTGCCGGGCACCTCTTGAACGAAATCCTCCTGGGCCTGCTCCTCTTGCGCCATGACGGCAGGAACCCATACACAGGTTGAGAGCACAAAGATCGTGAGAGACCTTCGAACAGCGTGGTTTCGCACGGGCAAATCGCCGACGGCATGACACACGAACAATGGCATCGGGCCCCCAGTTTTCAGCCAGTCATTGCAGGATGCGGACGACTCCGCCGCATCGCTGGGAGGCGACGGGCAGCGAGTCCTGATGCTGAAGCAGCCCCCATCATAGCCCGCAGCCTCGACCAGGGACATTGCCGGCACTCCTCGCTGCAACTGCAGGCGATGAGGGCCTGCCTTGAGGGTCAGGCGGCCCGCTTGTGCTTGGCAGGCTCCAGCTTGTTGAGGATCGCGGATGCCGCGTTTTCAATGCCGCCGGTTTGGGCGACGGCGCGGCGGAGTTCGGCAAGATCACGCACCGCATCGTGTCGTTCCCCATCGCGCAGGAGCCAGCGGTTCAGACAGCCGACCATGCGGTCGACGGACGGTGAGTTTGATCTCACAAAGGGGAATTCCGGCATGACCTCTCGCCCGGCGAGCAGATTGACAAGCGTCAAATACCGGCAGCGAATCAACATCTTTCCCAGCGGATACAGCGTCGGAGGGCTGCGGTACATCACCACGGCGGGGGTTTGCCGGGCCAGCAATTCCAGACTGACGGAACCGGACACCATCAGGCAGCAGACGGCTGCTTCGATGATCTCGGAGGTCTGCCCCACCCGGAGTTCGATCGGCAGGTTCCCGTGCTCGCTGGTCATGAATCCGCGGCACAGGTCGCGGTGCGCGTCCTTGTAGCAGGCAACGGCGAATCGCACATCGGGATGCCGGGCGGAAAGATCCTGGATCATCCGCAGCATCACGGGAAAATTCCGCGTGACTTCCTTCTTCCGAGATCCGGGCAGGATGCCGACAACGCGTTGGTTTCCGCGCGTCAGATGACGCAGCGCGACGGCATCCAGTTCCGACTGCGCGACTTCGTCAAAGAACGGGTGCCCGACGAATTCGATCGGGATGCCGCGCCGCCGATACCATTCGACCTCGAATGCCAGTCCCGACAAGACGTGATCGACAAAGCGGCGAACCTTGCGTATCCGCCACGGAGCCCAGGCCCACAATTGCGGCGGCAAATAGTAGATGACTGGAATGCCCCGTTTCTTCGCCTGACGCGCAATCCACCAGTTGAATCCCGGGCAGTCGACCAGCACGACCGCGTCGGGTCGCTGCTGATCGAACGCTCGTCCAGCCAGCCGGATCAGGCGGAGGAATGTCCACAACAGCGGCAGAACATCCCAGATGCCCATCACGGCCAGATCGG
The DNA here is from genome assembly GCA_019636315.1 of Planctomycetaceae bacterium. Classification (GTDB taxonomy): domain Bacteria; phylum Planctomycetota; class Planctomycetia; order Planctomycetales; family Planctomycetaceae; genus JAHBXU01. The sequence continues at coordinate 2,710 of JAHBXU010000565.1, forward strand.
CAAGCGGGTACAACTGCCGGCAACCGGCCTGTTCCATCCGGCAGCCGCCGAATCCGGAGATGTCTGCCTCCGGCCGGCGACGACGAATCTCGGCGATCACCTGCGCCGCGTGTACGTCGCCACTGGGCTCGCCCGCAGAGAAGAAGAGGTGCATCCTTGCACTTTTCCGTCAAAGACTCTGAACCGGGCAGACGTCCGTTGTCTGCCCGAATCTCCTGCTGTGCCGTTGTGTGACTCCGTCATGACAGAAAGGCAACGATCAAAGATCGTTGCCTTTCCCTTTTCCCTTTCACACACCGGCGCCGACCGGATCCGCCTCCCGGAGAGAGGGCGTCGCCTCATCAAACCCGTCGCCGTTGGTAAACAACGATTCGACGAATCCCTTGAGATGGTCGCTCCGCGTATGATGCTGGAGCTTGCGGAGGGCCTTGGACTCGATTTGCCGGATGCGTTCCCGCGTCACCTTGAAGATGCGACCGGTTTCTTCCAGCGTGTAACTGTATCCGTCGCCCAGCCCATAACGAAGTTTGATGATCTCGCGCTCGCGGTAGGTCAGACTCTTCAGGACGTGATTGATCTTGTCCCGGAGCATCTGATGCATGGCCGAGTCGGCCGGCGTCCCTTCGCTGCCGTCTTCGAGGAAGTCGCCATAGGACGAGTCCTCGCTTTCGCCGACGGGCGTATCGAGCGAAATGGGGTGCTTCCAGGTCTTCATGATCCGTTCGGTTTCCTCGACACCGAGACCGACCTCTTTAGCCAGTTCCTCAATGGTCGGCTCGCGACCGGTTTCCTGGCGAATCTGCTCGCTCTTGGCCTTGAGCGTGGAGATGGACTGGAACATGTGCACCGGGATGCGAATCGTGCGGGCATGATCGGCGACGGCGCGGGTAATGGCCTGCCGAATCCACCATGTCGCATAGGTGCTGAACTTGTAGCCCCGTCGATACTCGTATTTCTCGACGCCCCGCATCAGGCCGGCATTGCCTTCCTGGATAAGGTCGAGGAAAGACAGGCCCCGGTTGCGATACTTCTTGGCGATGGACACGACGAGCCGCAGGTTGCCGCCGGACAGTTGCTGCTTGGCGTGCGTCCAG
>JAHBXU010000566.1 GCA_019636315.1 Planctomycetaceae bacterium
TCCGTCCGAGGGATCCCGACTCGTTCACACGAGTCGACGATGGCCTGCCACGTCAGGTCGTCAAGCGGGATGCCGTGCTGCGTGCGCTCACTGCGAGTCCGCTCCTCGAATTCGCCCGGCATCAGGATCTCATTGACTCCAGGAACACGCCGCGAACTTTTGACGTAGTCGATGAACCGCTGAACTTCCTGTGAGAATTCCATCTCGCGCGGCAGCCTGGCGGGATCGATATATAACGAAAACATCCCATTGATCAGCCGGTCGTTCTCTTCGGGGTTCGTGCACCCGCTGCCGGTCAGCGCTCCGGCGAACATCTCGGCGATAATGCTCAGCCCGTATCCCTTATGGAAACCGAACGGCAGAATGGCGCCTGGCGGATCGGCGTAGAAGTCGTTCGGATTGGTCGTCGGCTCGCCGTCATGGTTGATGAGACACCCGGCGGGGACCTGCTTGCCGGCATTCTTGGCGACCTTCAATTTCCCTTCGGCGATCGCACAGGTTGAAATATCCATGATGATGTCGGGCCCGTCCGACACCGGCACACCGGCGGCAATGGGGTTGGCCGACAACCGGCGGTCAATCCCTCCAAACGGCGCGGCGAGCCGCCCCAGGCCACTCGTGTTGACGAAATGAAACGACACCAGTCCGGCCGCCGCCGCCATCGCGGGCCAGTCGCCGATCCGGCCCAGGTGCCCCGAGTTTCTCAGGGCGATGGCCGAAAGTCCCGTCCGCTGCGCCATCTCGATGCCGAGCTGCGTTGCCTGCTCGCCAATCACCTGTCCGAAACCGCCGTTACCGTCAACGACTGCCAGCGAGTCTGTCGCGAAGACGATGCGCATCGACTGGTTACAAGCGATCGTGCCGGTCCGGATGTAATCCAGGTAGTACGACACGCGGATGACGCCGTGTGAGTCGTGACCGACGAGATTCGACAGCACCAGATAATGGGCGATTCGTTCGGCTTCGTGTGCATTGCAGCCGGCGGCGGAAAACAGCCGCGTGATCAGGGATTTGAGGTTCTCGTGAGAGACGGTCTTCATGGACGATCAACAGGCGGAAGAGGAATGATCAAGTTTTCGCACGGATGCGCGATATGGTTGAATGCATGGAACGGCGTTTCGAGCCGCTCGGCGACAATTTCTACGGGGCGGCTCCCGTTCGAGCGTTTGATAAGACGACGTCAGTCGAGAAGCGCGTCGACGTTCGCCAGCGGGATCTTCAGCACTTCGACGGTCCGCTTGTTCCGTGAGAAGGTGATGAGCAGATGCCCGTCGTGCTCAATGACGTGCGGGTATTGCAGGGAGTCTGAGGGAGCGGAATCGATGGGAAGCACGGCCATGTTCGTATAGACGAGTCCATCGCGGGAGACCGACAGACAGAGCGGATTGCGAGCTTGAGGGTTGGGATTACTGACAAGCGCGAAGTACCCACCGCTGGTCCACACGGCGTTGAACTTGCTGCGGGCGTCGGGGAAATTTGTCTCGACCAGCGGACTCCACGTCCGCCCATTGTCGGATGAGAAGGCCCGCAGCAGCCGTTTACTATCGTTGTTGTTGCGGAACAGGCCCACGATGTTCGTGCCGTCCGGAAGCACGTACCAGTAGGGTTCCTCGGGACGCTGATCGGCGACGCCCGTGTAGGTGGCCAGTGGAATGATCTCCCAGTCCGTCAGTGAACGCACGCCGCCGATCATCATCGACACGTCGCGCGCCGCTGTGCGGCGCGACATCATCCAGTTGCCATCCGCGATCTGTTTCGGCGCGAAGTTATTCATGGAGTCATCACGGACTCTGCCGGCGGGCGTCCACTGGCCCGCCTGGGAATCCCACCGGAACGCGTCCAGATGCAGCACACCGCTGCGAAACAGCGGCGCCTCGAAGAGGCTGGCAAGTGCAATCAGCTCGCCATCGCGAATCCACAGTCCCCGCGCAATATATCCATAGCCCTCTTTCTCGGGGGGACCGACAAGAATCTGCGGCTCCGACCAGTTCAGCCCGTCGATGCTTGTCGCGTATTGGACATGCTGCGTCGCCTTGTCTTCAATGACCGGACCATGACTCCAGATGCACCAGTAACGATCGCCGAACCATGCGAGATATTCATGGAGTCGAAACTGCCACTGCTCGTCCCCCTTTGTCACAACGGTATGTCGCCCCTCCAGCACGGGAAGGGCGGCAAAGTCGATCTCCGCCGCACCGGGATCGATGCCCGGCACGTTCAGCATCAATTGCGACTGCGGATGAGTGATCGGATCCGGCGGAGTGAGATCCAGCTCGGCCGCAAACAGGCGGTCCCCCTCGGCGAGCGAACGTGTGAGACACAAGGCGATGGCCATCGCGATGAAACGGGCGGAAACGCGGTCAGTCATGGTGATGCTGTTCCAGTTTTGATTTCAACGTCTCAGGAGACAATGGCGGACCAGAGGGATCCCGCATCAGGGCTTACAACGCCAGCAAAGCTCAAGATACCGGATGGACGTTCCGGATCACACCAAACCACGCTGGGTTTGCACATTCCCCGCGGAACCCGGAGCGCCAGCAACGAGAACATCGCTCATAAGACACTTTCCCAGGCCATCGGCCTGGGATGTTGCCTTGCGGACTTCTCGTTCTCGACGGCCGACTGTTACGATTCCGCAACGATTTCACTGGTCCACGAGGCGGCCCATGCGCATCGGCATCATTGCGTTCCTGCACGAAACCAACACGTTCATCAGCGAGCCGACCACGCTCGGGCACTTCGAAGAGAATCTGCTCGTCACGGGCGACGACGTCCGCACACGATTGGCCGGGACGGATCATGAAGTCGGCGGATTCTTCGCGGGACTGGATGAAAGTGCGGTGGACGTCGTCCCTCTGTTCGCCGCGCGCGCGCTCCCCTTTGGCACGATCCCGCACGCGACCTATCAAACCATTCTCGAGCGACTGCTGGAGACACTCGCTGCCGCGGGTCCTCTCGATGGATTGCTCGTTGCGCCGCACGGAGCGACAGTCAGTGAGATTGTGCGGGACGTTGACGGCGACTGGCTTACGCGCGTCCGCGAACTCGTTGGACCGCAAGTTCCGATCGTCAGCACCTGCGACCCGCATGGCAATCTGTCGCCCCGAATGGTGGCTGCCGTTGATGCGATCACGGCTTACCGTACGAACCCGCACATCGACCAGCGAGCCCGCGGCGTCGAGGCAGCCGACCTGATTCTGCGTACGCTTGCGGGAGACATCCGTCCCGTCACAGCAGCCGCGTTCCCTCCGCTCCTGATCAACATTCAGAAGCAGTGCAGCGATGAAGAACCGTGCCGGTCGATGCTTACACTCGCTGCCGAGATGCGGACGCGACCTGGCGTATTGTCGACCAGCCTGTTCCTGGGATTTCCGTATGCGGACGTGGAAGAAATGGGATCAGCGTTCGCTGTTGTGACCGATGGCGACCGAGAACTGGCCCAAAGGACGGCGGATGAGTTTGCCACTGTGATGTGGGAACGGCGGTCCGAGTTTGTGCCGCATCTGGTTGACGTCGAACCGGCCGTGCAGCAGGCCATCGAGTCGCCGCATGCACCTGTCTTGTTGCTCGACATGGGGGACAATGTGGGCGGTGGCTCGGCCGCCGACGGCACGACGCTCGTGCACGAACTTCATCGTCGCGGCGTCCGGGCGTTTGTTTGCTTGAACGATCCGGAAGCGGTTTGCCGGGCGGAACACGCTGGAATCGGCAGCCGCGTGGGACTCGCCATTGGCGGCCAGACCGACGACCTGCACGGCGCACCGTTTGAGGCGACATTCACCGTGAAATCAATGGCC
>JAHBXU010000567.1 GCA_019636315.1 Planctomycetaceae bacterium
CGCCCGAACATCCCCCTCCGAGTCGATCTCGATATGGACGACGTGCGGGCGACAACACACCGGGCAGTCCTCGACGAAGGACTGACTTTTTCCGGCCGATGCATCCACCGGAATCATGATCTCCTCGCCGCACGTATCGCAGAGATAGCCGATTTCATCATGCATGTTGGCTCATTCCGCGGTACGCGAACTCCATGTTTCGACCTTCGCCGTCTCGACCTTCGCCTGGCACGACCGGTGGCGTGGTCACCTGTAATGGTCTCTTAAAGTCGACGGAATCCAAATTACAGTTGCGTGCGATCGTACTGGAACCCGAGCGCCAGGCCGAGGAGACGCAAATACCCTTCGTCGAGCTGGATGCGAACCCGAGTGCCGGTTTCCGTGGGGCGAACGTCGATGCGGAGGGCGTCATCCTCCCCGGAGAAGGCCTCATCCGCCAGCAGGCGAAATGTGTCGGGTCCCTCTGCGTCGCCGCGATCACGAGGCGGCAATTTGAGCCATTTGTTCATCCGCGAAATGAGCTGGAACGGCGCTGTCGCTCCAGTCGCCGGCGGGGGTTGCCCGACGGAGCTGCGCACCAGATCGATTCCCTGCTTCATTTCGGGGAGTGCCTGATCGCCCCCGAGAGCAAACCAGACCGCTTGCGTATCGGCTCCCACATAGAACTTCGCCGGCCCGCCGAAGAAACGCAGGTCCTGACCGTCCCCCTGCTCGTTGCGGTTGCCAATGCGATGAATCATCACCCCTTGATGCGTGGAGAAATTGAGGTCAATCTGGCCGACGTCGGGATTGTTTTGAATCTGCGTGAGGAACTGAGCCAGGGACGTGCCAAACGTTCGGGCCCCTTTGAGCTTCACCGCGCCGCGGATCACAAAGGCCTTGGGTGCCGGCGCGAGGAACTGGAAACACAGATCCATCAATCCGTCTTCGACCGTCGCAGACAGTGCATCGTACATTCCCGTAACGGTCGTCGTTGGCTGCCCCTGTTCGCTCAATCGCAGTTCGATCGTCTCCCGGGCGGACAGCAGATACTCCTGGTATGCCTTTTGTTCCCGTTTATCGAGTTTCCAGGAGCCGATCACTGTGAGCGGCTGGGAGTCGTTCGCCAGAGCGTGAAAGGTGGTCGTATTCCCGGAGAGCGACTTCAGGTGTTTCGCATAGTCGCTGTCCGGAACCGCGTTGAAAACGATCTCCAGGACGCCTGTGCGCTGTTCGCGCGAGGCGTCCCAACCAATGCGAATTTCGTCCCCCTGGGTGAGTAACTCTTCCAGCGCCTCCAGCATGCTGATGCCGTTTGCCCGCCGGATGCGGAATGCGGCCGCCGGTTCGTTGTCGCGCTGCTGCAGTTCCGACTCCGTGCTCGACCGGAGAAACCCCAGAAACACCGTGCGAATGCCGAGCGGGACGGCACCAATGCGCACCGAGACGGCGACGTCGTAGCGACTCGTCAGCGGCTCGTTGTAGGCCACAGGATCCGGCAACTCTTCGTCGAGAATCCAGTCACCGCGATCGACGAGGAACGCATACCCGTTGGAGAACCGCAGCTTTAAGTGAGGCTGGTCGACTGTTTCATATCGATTGTCGGCCGTGCCGGACTTTTTCCACTGCACGCCGCGCAGCGACATGGTGTCGAGCAGCCTTCGCTCGTCCTTCACCGGAATGTACGTCACCGGGAACGGAACCGGAGGAAAGCCGGAATCGAGGAACAACATGGCCCCAAAGGGCTTCTCACGATCGACTCCGTCCAGGTTGCCGATCATCCCCAGGCCCTGGTTGAGCCAATCCATCAACTCGGGACGTTCGGCCGCCTCGAAGACGTACTGGGCGTCCGTCAACAACCGGTCGACGCCGGCTGCGTTAATGACCGCGAAGGGAACCGGCGGTGGTGGTTCCTCGTCCGCCTCCTGTGCAGTGGCTCGCCCGACCACGATCGAACCGGCCATCAAACACGCCAGAATCGCGATGATGCGACGCAGCGCTCGCAGCGAATCCCCGCACGTCGACAGCTCCGCCGGTCCGTAGGATCTGATCATCGATTCGTTCTCCAGTTTATGAACACGTGATCCGACAATCGCTGCGCATCAGTTTGGTCAACACTGTCAGCGTCATTGAGGAACTGCTCGAACAATCCTCAACAACGCGCCGGGTCGCGATCCTTCGTCGCGTCCCGCCGCAGCGACGACGTCGTGCCGCGAATCGAATTCTGATTTCGTGAACGATTCAAAATTTGAACGCCATCCATTGTCGAGGCGTGATGTCCCAGAGGTCAATAGTTCCGGGGTTCCCAACTGACAGAAGGTATTCACCGGGAGACCTGACGCGATTGCATGGAATGGAAGGGCGGCGACCCCTCAATTCACCCTCGCTGAGTCTGCGCGTTCCGACCGATTTTCACACGCGACATGACGACGAATCGTGAGGTCTCATCGGTTCGCCGACGTTCGCACGGAACATCGGGATCGTGTCCGACCGGTGGGGTCGGCGGGCGTTTTCGCCCAGACGGAGGGTGACAATGTCGCGATCGGCGTGCCTTGATGGCGGCATGGCGCCGATCGGATCGCGTTCGACGGACCGCGATCTGCCGCCGATTGAGAGCCGCGACGAGGGACGATATGGAGTCCCGACGAGGCAGGTCGCCTCAGAAGGGAGACACCATCGGAGAACTCGACATCGTGACCGGATACGGCGAGGAGTTGCCGGGAGGTGGGGCGGACATCTGGACCGGGCCACTCATCATCGGGCCACGCGGCGCTGGCATCCCTTCCGCGGGCATATTCATGGTCGGTGCGTGATATCCCACCATTTGAATCGAAGGCGTCGCGCCGCCACCGTTCCACACCGTTTGAGCCTGTTCGGACTGGGCCATCTGCGGAGGCATCATCCCAGGATGCATCTGCATTTGTTGATATTGATGCGGCATGCCGGAGCCTGACATCTGCGGTGGTAACATCGATTGAGACATCTGCTGAGGAGTCATCGCAGCCTCCATCATGGGTGGCTGCGACATACCGGGATGCATCATCTGGTGGGGGACCATGCCGGAGGCCATCATCTGCGGATGAGGCTGTTCCGAGAACGTCATCTGCGGAAACTGAGGTTGCGCCGCGAATGCCTGAGGAGGCGGCGGCGAGAATGACATCTGGGGTGTGGCGAACCCTGAGGGCGCGTATGCCGCCATATAGGGATTCCCCGCAGTTCGGCGATTGGCGTTCATGCTGGCCGAGCGGGCACGGAGTTCCTGCTGAAAGGGATTGAGAGACAGCGACCGCTGATACAGCATTCGCGCCTCTTGCGGACGACCAGTCTCTTCATAGATCTGTCCCAATTGGGCCATAGCGCGTGCATGGTTTGGCTTTTGACGAAGAGCGGTTTGCAGGGACCGCTCCGCCCCCGCATGATCCCCGCGCTGACGTTGTCTCCAGGCGTATTCCAGGTGGGATTCGGGAACTTGCGGCTGCGTCGCCACCCACGCTTCCAGGTGTGCCTCGGCAGCGTCGTCACGTCCCTGCTCCTGCAGCAGTGCGGCGATTTCGTGGTGTGCGGGCTGGTGTTGCGGATCGAGCGTCAACGTTCGGCGATACATCTGCTCGGCGCCAATGAGGTCCCCCTGCTTGCGCATGGCGGACGCCACATTGAACGCATAGTTGGCGTTCTCCGGGGAATCCATCAAGGCGCGTTCAAATTCCCGGCGGGCGGCTAGGTAGTTGCCCTGAGCATAGTAGCCCTTGCCCGACTCATTCATGACGTAGCCGCTCGTCTGATTGCAGCCGGACAATGTCCAGAGGCAAACCAGGCC
>JAHBXU010000568.1 GCA_019636315.1 Planctomycetaceae bacterium
CGGCGGGGTTTCCCGTGGCCACCTTTATGCTCGCCAAAGGGGAGGAGGACCGTCATGACATCACGAATCACTCGTCGAAACATGCTGATGGGAGGCGCCGCGGCTGGAGCTGTGCTGGGGTTGGGAGACATGGCCTTTTTGAAGCACCTCCGTCCCGTCTCCGCCGAAGAAGCCCAGCTCAAACCGGGCGTGGTCCGCCTTGACCCCAGCATCGAACCGCTTGTGCGCCTGCTGGAAGAGACGCCGCGCGAGCGGTTGCTGGAAGAAGTTGCTGATCGCATCAAGAAGGGATTGAGTTATCAGGAGGTGCTCGCGGCACTGCTCCTGGCCGGCGTGCGAAACGTGGAGCCGCGGCCGTCTGTGGGATTCAAGTTCCATGCCGTGCTGGTGGTCAACTCGGCCCATATCGCCAGTCTGGCCTCGCCACCGGAACATCGTTGGCTGCCGATCTTCTGGGCGCTGGACTACTTTAAGGAAGCGCAGGCGAAGGACGAACTGGAGCGCGGGTGGACCATGGGCCCCGTGGACGAATCGGCCGTCCCTCGGGGAGCCGCTGCGCAGGACGCCTTCATCACTGCGATGGACAACTGGGACGAAAGCGGGGCCGACGTGGCTGTCGCCGGCATGGCGCGGTCGATGAAACCCGGCGACGTTTACGAGTTGTTTTACCGGTATGGGTCGCGGGACTTTCGATCGATCGGCCACAAGGCGATCTTTGTCGCCAACAGTTGGCGCACGCTGCAGACCATCGGCTGGCAACATGCCGAACCGGTGCTGCGCTCGCTGGCCTATGCGTTGCTCAATCACGAAGGGACGAATCCCGCTCAGCGCGACGATGACGCGGACCGGCCGTTTCGACGCAACAGCGAACTGGCGACGTCGATTCGTCCCGACTGGCAGAACGGCAAGATGGACGACGGCGCTGTGAGCGAACTGCTGCAGACATTGCGGAGCGGATCGAACAACGAGGCATGCGACCAGGTCGTCGCGCTGCTCAATCTGGGGATCTCGCCGCAGTCGATCTGGGATGCTCAGTTGGTCTACTCGGGTGAACTTCTGATGCGGCAACCGGGCATCGTCGCCCTGCATTCGGTGACGACGGCGAACGCCACGCACTTTGCCTACCAGGCAACGGAGAATGACGAAACGCGGCGATTGCTGCTGTTGCAGAACGCGGCCTTCCTGACCATGTTCCGGGATGCTCTGCCGGGGCGCGGGAACGTCAAACCGTTGACAATCGACAATCTGGCATCCGACCCGTCGCCGACGGGGGCCGATCTGTCCTCGGATCGGATTCTTGCCGAACTGAGTCGTGATCCAATGGCGGCCGCCCAACAGCTCAAGGCATTCCTGGCTCGCCCGGGAGCAATGGAGGAATTTTCCAACGCAGCACGGGTGCTGGTATTCCTGAAGGGAAATGACGCCCACGACTATAAATTCAGTTCAGCCGTGCTGGAGGATTATGGCGCCGTTTCGCCCCGGTGGCGCGATTCGTACCTGGCAGCGAACATCTTCCAATTGCAGGGAGCGGGACAACCGGACAACGATCTCGTCCGCCGCACCCGCGAGGCGCTCGCCTGAGGACTGGCGCCTCACGGAATGGAAGAAGTTGGCCGACCCTCGTTTGCGGCAAGGACCACAGTAAATTCCATAACAGACATCGGCGGCCGGTTGATTTTCCGGCGATGTCGCGGACAATTCCACTGACCCGCCGATTCGCATCCTGATTTCCCGGATAGAACCGCGACGCAGGCCCACCAGTCGAGGTTGCGAACCCCGACCTGAAGGCCCGGGCGTTCCGGCCGCAGATGGGCGACCCTGTTGACGGACCGACCAGGGACAACCGAGCCCCCTGCTCCTCTCAGATTGATACCGACTATGCTGATTCGCGTTTTGAAGTCCAAGCTGCACATGGCCACGGTCACGCAGACCGAATTAACCTATCACGGCAGCATCACCGTCGATGCCGATCTCATGGAGGCGGCCGGTCTGATTCCCTACGAGCAGGTGCTCATCGGCAACTGTTCAACCGGCCAGCGCGGCGAAACGTACGTCATCAAAGGGAAGCCGGGAAGCGGGGCCATGCAGCTCAACGGCGCGATGGCGCGGCTGGCTCAGCCCGGCGACCGCATCATCGTGCTTGCCTTTGCGTTCGCCGATCCGCAGGAAGCCGCCGGTATCAAACCCCGCATCGCCGTGCTCGATCAACACAACAAGATTGTCGAGCAATGGGAGGGCTGACGCACTTCCTTCAGCAAGGTGAGCTTTGCCGGCCGCTGTGAACGCCGCGCAGAGATTACAAACACTCTCAAAGTCCGAAGTGCGGCGACAGCCACCTCTGCTCCAGGCGCACGTTGGATTTCTACGGAGCACCTGCGTCACCACCTCAACCCGCTCCGCCGACGGCGAGCCGTGGCGTATCGTCCCCCGACCGCCTGATCTATGATCGATGCCGGGAGAACGGGGATGCGTCATTTTCACGACTTCAGGCGCCGCGTGTGACAGACGAGCCACTCAATCCGACCGGCGTGCTCGGCGAAAACGGCCTGATCGCGCGCCGGTTGCCGGCCTACGAGCACCGGCCGGAGCAAATTTCGCTGGCGGAAGCGATCACGGACGCCATCGCAGCCAAGTCGCATCTCATCGCGGAGGCCGGGACCGGAGTCGGGAAGAGTTTTGCATACCTGACGCCCCTGATGCTCGAAGCCGCATCGCGACAGAAAAAGTCGGGGGAACGCCAGCGCATTGTCGTTTCCACACATACGATCGCCCTTCAGGAGCAACTCGTTCGCAAGGACTTTCCGTTTCTCAACGCCATCCTGCCGATCGAATGCTCGGCCGTTCTGGTCAAGGGCCGCTCGAATTACATCAGCCTGAGACGTCTTAAAGGAGCGAAGGAGCGGTCCAACTCTCTGTTTGGCGAACCGACCGAGGTCGAACACCTCCGTCGCATTCGGCAGTGGTCCGAGACCACGCACGACGGGAGTCTGGCCGATCTCGAATTTCGTCCCGCGCCCACCGTATGGGATGAAGTGAAGAGCGAACACGGCAACTGCCTGGGCCGGAAGTGCCCGACCTATCAGGACTGCCACTACTATGCCGCCCGTCGCCGCGGATGGAACGCAGACATCCTGATTGTGAACCACGCCCTGTTCTTCTCCGATCTCGCTTTGCGACGAGAAGGGGCGAACGTGATCCCCGATTACGACGTCGCTGTTCTCGACGAAGCCCACACCGTCGAGGCGGTCGCGGGAGATCATCTCGGATTGTCGATTTCCAATGGTCAGCTCAGCTACCTGTTGAATCGGCTGTACAACGACCGGACCCATAAGGGACTGCTGCTCCATCACAACCTGACTGCCTGTGAGCAACGGGTGCAGCGGCTGCGGTTTGTTGCTGACGACTTCTTTTCGCACATCTCGCATTGGCTGGGTGAGCAGCGCGGCAATGCGCGGGCCCGTGCACCACTCGCCATCGACACACCGCTCATGCGGGAAATGCGGGAACTCGCCGCGCAGATCGACAAATACGCGCAGGATCTCGAAGAGGAAGCCGAGAAGATCGAACTGACCTCAGCCGCCGAGCGGTTGACCGGACTTTCACTGACGTTGGATACCTGGTTGCGACAGTCGCAGGAGGATTCCGTCTATTGGGCGGAGCAGTCCGGGCGGCAGCGGCAACAGGTCAAGCTTGTCTCGGCGCCGGTCGATGTTGGTCCGGTCCTCCGGGACGAACTGTTCGGGAAGATCAACACGGTCATTCTCACGAGCGCCACACTGTCGACCGGGCAGAG
>JAHBXU010000569.1 GCA_019636315.1 Planctomycetaceae bacterium
AACTCCGTTTGGACAAGGGGGAGACCCTGGACCACCTGCTGGACTACGCCGCTTACCAGCAACATTGTGAACACGCCTGAAGCGGAGCAATCAAATCATATTGGTCTTTCAAGCGATTGGTGAACCAGAGTTCGCCACCGACGCCGTTGTTCCAAGTCGGCGCCTTTCGTTGTTGTCTGATTGAACCCACGTCCCGACCTCCAATGCCTTATCGTTTTACGACTCCGGATCAGCAACGCGAGATGCTGGATGCCGTTGGTGCGGCGAGCATCGAGGATCTGTTGTCTCAGGTGCCGCGCGATTTGCGACTGAATCGTCCGCTTGACCTGCCTCCCGCCCTGACGGAACCGGATCTTGAGCGACGCCTGCGACAGTTGGCATCGCGGAATGTGGCCGGCAACCAGCGGGTCTGCTTCCTGGGCGGCGGGGCCTACGATCACTTCATCCCCGCGGTCGTGGATGAAATCGTCTCGCGCGGCGAGTTCTATACCGCTTACACCCCCTATCAGGCGGAAGCCTCGCAGGGTTCGCTGCAGGCGTTCTTTGAATTTCAGTCGTTGATCGGCCAGCTCACTGGAATGGATGTCGCCAACGCCAGCCTGTACGAAGGCGGAACGGCTGTCAGCGAAGCCGTGTTCATGGCGCAGCGCGTCACCGGCCGGAACCGTCGCGTGGTCGTCCTCGGGTCGGTCCATCCGCAGTATCGCGACGTGGTTGACACTTACACGCGGTTTCTGGACTGCGAAGTCGTCACCGTCCCCACTCCCGACGGTTATGCCAAACTGGCCGACGTCCAGGATGCCCTCAATAACGAAACGGCCTGTCTGGTCATTCAGCATCCGAACTATTTCGGCTGTCTGGAGGACGTCGAAGATCTCGTGGCAGCGGCGCATGCTGTCGGCGCGTTGGCGATTGTCAGCGTGAATCCGATCAGCCTGGGCGTGCTGAAGCGTCCTGGAGACTATGGGGCCGACATCGTGGTCGCCGAGGGGCAACCTCTGGGGATCCCATTGCAGTATGGCGGTCCGTACCTCGGTCTGTTCGCCTGCCGCAGCGAATTTGTCCGCAAAATGCCGGGACGACTTGTTGGACAGGCCAAAGACCGCAAAGGGCGGACCTGCTATGTGCTCAGTCTGCAGACCCGAGAGCAGCACATTCGCCGCGACAAGGCCACGAGCAACATCTGCACGAATCAGGGGCTTCTGGCCCTGCGGGCGACCGTTTACCTCGCGACGCTCGGGCCTCAGGGGCTGAAGGAAGTTGCAGCACTCTCGTGTCAGAAAGCCCACTACGCGGCGGAACGGCTGGCCGAGGTCTCCGGTTTGTCGCTGGCTTTCAACCGTCCCTTCTTCAATGAGTTCTCACTTCGCTGTGACGGGAACGCCGCAACGTTCCGCGCCCAGGCCGCCGAGGCGGGTTTCGACATCGGGCCGGAAGCTCAGTCCATCGACGGAGCCGACTCACTGCTGCTCGTGGCCGTCACCGAGCAGCGGACACGGGAGGAGATTGATCGGCTGGCGGACGCGTTGGGCACGTAAGTGTCGATCCTCCCCGAGTCGACCAGTCGACGAAACGCGGTGCTGCAAATGATCGCCGTAGGAGGCCGTGTGGTCAGTCCTTGGTGATCGTCTCGTCGAGATTGAGCAGCACATTCGCCACGAGCACCCAGGCAGTGCTGCGGGACGCCTCCGCATTGGCTGATTGACTTTCGCCGATCAGCTTTTTGACGGCCGTCGCATTCCCGGCCAATCGGGCGCGCTCAGACTCCAACAAGTCCAGCAAGACCTGAACTTCGTCGCTGGACGGCTGGCGCGCCACGGTCCGGCGGAACCCATATTCAATCCGGTCGCGATCCGTTCCGTCCGCGAGATCGGTCGCCATGCGTTGAGCGAGGGCCGCCGCCATCTCGAAGTATGCCGGGTCATTCATGAGCGTCAGGGCCTGCAGCGGAGTGTTCGTTCGCGAACGCTTGACGCAGCAAGCCGCCCGATCAGGAGCATCGAAATTCACAAAGCTGGGATAAGCCGCGCTGCGACGCCACACCACATACAGCCCGCGGCGGAAGCGATCCTCGTCGGTTTCAACTTCGTACTTCGGTGCGTTACGACCGATATGGCGCCAGATCTTCGGCGGCTGCGGCGGATAGACCGGCGGACCTCCCATGCGATCCGATACCAGTCCGGAAATGACCAGGGCATTGTCGCGAATCGACTCCGCGGGGAGACGGAATCGCGGTCCCCGCGCCAGCAGCCAGTTGTCCGGATCGTGCCGCGCCGCATCAGAAGTGAGTCTCGAATCCTGCTGATAGACGGCCGACATGACAATGAGCTTGTAGATGTGCTTCATTGACCAACCGTGGGACATGAACTCCACCGCCAGCCAGTCCAGCAGTTCCGGATGCGTCGGCGGATCTCCCTGCGTTCCGAAATCCTCGACGGTTTCCACCAGGCCGCGCCCGAAGATCTCAGCCCACCAGCGATTGACCGTCACACGCGCGACGAGCGGATTCTCTTCCGAAACAATCCACCTCGCCAGGTCGAGACGTGTGGCACGGCCGACGTCCCCGTCCGTTGGACGCTGCAATGGATGCAGTACGGACGGAGTGGATGCTGAGACTTCCTGACCGGGTTGGAGAAAATCGCCCCGTTTGAAGATCGCCGTCATCCGCGGCTCGTCCTGTTCGACCATCACAAGGGTGGTTGGCGGACCGGCGGCTGTCAGCTCCTGCTCAATCCGGGTGAGATCCTTCATCAACGCCCCGAGCGTTTTGTCCGTTTCTTCCTGATGCTCGCGGAGTTTGGCCTGCTCTTCGTCCGATCGCTCGGGAGGCGGTTTGGAAAGCAGTTGTTGAATCTCCTGCGGGAGCTTGTCCGGTTCGGCGGGCGCCCATCCGTCGAAGCTGTTCGCCAGTTCCGCACGGCGGGCGGCGATGCGGGCATCCACTTCCGCCTTCGTGATCTGCAGGCGGTCCAGTTCCTCCCGCTGTGTGGAGGTGAGGGGCAGTTCCATTTTGGGGCCGGCCACTTCAAACGCCACGCTCCCCGCGCCGGAAGAGACGACTTCCAGCGGCGTCTGGTTGAAGAACGCGAACAGTTCGTAGTAGTCCTGCTGTGTGAAGGGATCGTACTTGTGATTATGGCATTGGGCGCACTCGAGGCTCGTACCGAGCCACACAATACCGGTCGTATTCACGCGATCGACGATCTGATTGACGCGGTTCTCTTCGGGATCGACGCCCGCCTCGACATTGCACGTGGTGCAGCGGTGAAATCCCGTCGCGATCTGCTGCGCGAGGGTCGGTTGCGGCAACAGATCTCCGGCGATCTGCTCGATCGTAAACTGATCGAACGGCATGTCCCGATTCAACGCGTCGACGACCCAATCACGATACGCCCACATCTCACGAAACTGGTCGGCCTGGTAACCGTTGGAGTCGGCATATCGCGCGAGGTCGAGCCAGTGCCGCGCCCACTTCTCACCGTACCGCGGCGAGTTGAGCAACTGGTCGACGATTTGCTCGTAGTGAGACACTGACGGATCATTGAGAAACGCATCGACGTCCTCGACAGACGGCGGTAATCCGATCAGGTCCAGATACACGCGCCGCAACAACGTTGCAGGGTCCGCGGGAGCGGAAGGGGCCAGCGTCGGCTGCTGATCTTCGATCTTCGCCAGGACAAACGCGTCCACTGCCGTCTGCGGCCAATCGCGTCGCTGCACTTCGGGCAACGGGGGACGTTCCGGCTTAATGTACGACCAATGAAGCGGCGAATCGTCCTCCGCCCAGCC
>JAHBXU010000057.1 GCA_019636315.1 Planctomycetaceae bacterium
CCCGAGTGGTCACGCGCTACGAATATCGGGACGGCTACTTCGACGGCCAGGAGCGCCGTTTCGTCGGCTTTGGACTCGTGGACACCTACGATACCGATCTTCTCAGTGCCACCGGCACCGTTGCTCCTGAGGAGGTAGCGCCGCCGTCGCTCGTCCGCAGTTGGTACCACACTGGTATCGACAACGGCTTCGCCAAGCGGGCAACGGATTTCTATAGCCAAGATGCCTTGGCCGTGCGACTCCCCACTCCAGCCATTGAGGGAATTTCGGATCTGTCCTCCGAAGAACAACTGGATGCGTTTAAAGCGCTCGCCGGTGTGCAGTGGCGTCAGGAGTTCTACACCCTCCGACCAGATGGCACACGTGAGCCCCATCCATTGCGAACGACGGAGTTCGGCTACCGCATCCGCCGCCTGCAACCGATCGAGACAGAACGTGACGGCGTGTTCACCCTCCTGCAGAGCGAGCTCCTCAGCCACGAGTACGAGCAGGACCCTAACGATCCGCGCGTCACTCATGACCTGCTCGTCGAGACCGATGCCTACGGAAACGTCGGCAAGCGAGTGACGCTGGCATACCCAAGGCGGGCGGTCGGCCCCATTGTCCACCCGGAACAGCGTCTACTGCACCCTGAGCTCCTGCAGCGCACCTACATAAACATCGATACGCCCGCCCGTTTCGAAGTTGGAGTTGAAACTGAGGAGCAACGGTACGCCCTGACCGGTCTGACCCCGGGAGAGAACGGCGCGTTCTTGCGCGAAGATCTCCTAGCGCAACTCGCGGGCGTGTTGGCGAACGTGCTCGCGTTTCATGAGGTACCGGGTGGTGCTGCTCCCCAAGCACGTCTCATCACCGTGCGCCGAAACATCTTCTGGAACGATGCGCTCACGGCCGCGCTTCCCGCCGGCCAGGTCGGTGCCGTGGCTCTGCTGCATCATGTGGAGCGGGCTGTGCTTCCGGACGCTGGGGTTGCAGCGGCATTTAGCGGCCGCGTCACCGGCGCATTGCTGTCCGGCGACGGTCACTATCACAATGCGGATGGGTACTGGTGGGCGGACGATACGATGTATCGGTATCACGGTGCTCCCGCGTTCTATCGTCTGGCAGAGGAGTCGAATCCTAGCGGTAATCGACAGACCTTTACCTTTGATGCGCATTCCCTGCTGGTCACTGCGGTCGAGGACGTTTTTGGCAACCGAGTTGAGAGTAGTCCGGACTACCAGGTGCTTGCCTCGGCACAAGTCAAAGACGCCAACGACAACCTCTCCGAGACCTTGTACGACCCGCTCGGCGTTACAGCCGTGACCGGTGTTCGCGGGCAGCAGCTAGGCAGCGACGGCAATCCTCATCCAGTGGGTGCTGACAATCTCGCCACGTACGCCATCCAAGTTGGCCACACTGCCGCAGATGTCCTGGCAAATCCGGCACGTTTCCTCCAAAACGCCAGTCGCTTCCTTTTCTATGACCTCGAGGCGTTCGACCGGGGTGATGGCCCTCCGCGCAGTATTCATCTGGAGCGCGAGCAACACGCGCACGATGGCGAAGGCACTGCGCCAGCACCAAGCCGGATCCGTGTAACGGTCAGCTACATCGACGGCTTTGGACGGCCCATCCAGACGAAGGTGCGCGCGGATGCGGGGCTGGCTATCCAGCGGGATCCGGCCGGCGCCGTCGTGGTCGACGCCACCGGCGCCCCCGTACTGGCCAGCTCGGCGACACGCTGGTTGACCAGCGGACACGATGTGTACAACAACAAGGGATGGCTCGTCCGGAAGTACGAGCCGTTGTTCTCGACGAGCTCAGCGTTCGAGTCCGATAACGCGCTGCGTCGCTACGGTGTGGCGACGCGAACGCACTACGATCCCATCGGACGGATCATCCGACAAGACCTACCGAACGGCACGTTCACCTCCAGCGCCTACACCGCGTGGGAGAGGCGACAGTCCGACGCCAACGACAATGTCGTGGGGTCAGCCTACGAGATCGCGCGGCACCCGTTACTGGCTACCGATCCTGAAAAGGACGCGCTCACGAAGGCACACGCCCACGCGCGCACGCCGACGATCGTCGAGAACGATGCCCTGGGCAGACCGTTCCGGCTCCGGGAACTTGGTGAAGGTGGAGTTGAGCGTGTCACCACCACGACCTACGGTGTCCTCGGCCTACCTGACCGTGTCATCGATCCGCGTAGTCTCACGGCGTTCACCTACCGCTACGACATGCTCGGCCGCACGCTCTTCGAGCAAAGCATGGACGCTGGCGACCGCTGGACGTTGTTCGACGCCCACGGCAGAGCGGTCCATCGGTGGGATAGGCGCGGTGTTCATCTGGTGCACCGCTATGACCAGAACGGGCGCCTGACCGAAACTCGAGTTGACGGGGCGCTGGGTCTCAACAATCTCGTCGAGCGGATCGTCTATGGCGACAACTCCGCTGTCCCTCAGGCTAAACTCAAGAATGCCCGTGGCCGTGCTGTCGAACGCTATGACGATGCAGGTGTGGTGCGCTTCGAGCGGTACCACATGGATGGTCAGGTTATCGACACGAACCGCACCATGCGCAGTGGCGTTGCCGCGTACAAGGTCACCGTGGATTGGTCCAATCCGCCGGCGGTGGGATTGGAAGGGGTGCAGCATCGGTCGCGCAATCGGCTCGATGCGCTAGGTCGTGTCGTGGCCCAGTCCCTGCCAGACGGGACCACGCGCGAGTATGATTATGCAGTACTGGGACATGTGGCCGAGGTACGCGTCACCACAGCCGACGGCCAATCCACTCGCAAAGTCATCGCTACGAATATCGAAACCAATGCCCGAGGCCAGCGCACCAGCATGCGTTTCGGCAACGGTGTCGAGACCAGCTACGAATATGACTCCAGCACCTTCCGGTTAGAGCGTCTGCACACCAGACGTGTGGTGGGAGCACCTCGAGACTACCTCGAAGTCAAATATACCTACCTCTGACAATGTCAACCTGGCTGCGCCGGGTGTCCACCTGCCGGCGTCGCAGGTTCGCACTCCTGGCGGGTGCGCCGCGGGTGACGATGCATCACGCGGAGACTCGTGACGAACTGGTGGACGGCTGGGTCGAGGGCCAGCACCCGCGCCTCAGCGTCCGGGATCGGACCGGGTGCGGGCAGCCCTTCCTGCTGATAGACCGTCGCGAGCGCCGGGATGCCGCGTGTCCGCTGTCCCGTGCCATATGCTGTGGAGCGGGGACGGCCTGCGGGCGGGCCGGTGCGGCGGCGTTCGCCGGTGGCCCGTCGTCGGAGTCGGGCGAGTTTTTCCTGGGTGGCTCGTGGGAGCGCGTAGCGGTAGGGTTCGCCGGTGCGGAGTACGTGCCAGGCGAGGGTGACGAGTTTGCGCGCGGCCGCGACGATGGCGATGCTGCGATTCTTCCGGCGCCGGAGTTTCCGCACGAAGGCCCCGAGCGGGCCGGGGTGGCGATCCAGATGTTGAGCCGCCTGGACCACCAGCCACCGCACATGGCTCGCCCCCTGTTTGGTAATGTGCCCGGTATAACAGTGCTGCGCCGACTGACGCACCGACGGCACGAGCCCCAGATAGGCCGCCAAGCGAGCGGGAGTCGGAAACCGAGTCGCATCCCCGATGGCCGCCAGCAGCGCCGTGGCCACGGTGACATCGATGCCCGGCAGCGTGAGTAAGAGCCCGACGCGCGGATCGGCGGCCGCGTCGACGACCTGCGTCTGCTCCAAGGCCGCCAGTTCCTGGTCGATTCCCGTGAGCAGGCGGCCATCGGCGTCCACGGCGGCGCGCTCCGCCGCCGGAAGCTCGACCGTGGCCAACCAGGCCAGGCCAGCGCGCGAGAACAGGTCGGCCACGGGACAGGGGAGCAACAGCTGGTGCAATACACTGTGCACGCGATTCTTGAGCCGCGTCCGTTCGGCGACCAGAACACTGCGCCGCGTGGTCAGGCGGCGAGCCGCCAACGTGGCCGCATCGGGGATCCACACCGGGGGCAGATAGTCGCAGCGCAGCAGTTGCGCCAAGACCTCGGCATCTACTCGATCCGTTTTGATCTTGGCCGTGGCAATCGCCCGCGTGCGCAGCGGGTTGCTCACGACGAGTCGCGCCGGGGTCTGCTGCAGCAGTGCCACCACGGCCCAGGTATTGGTGGTCGCTTCCAGTGCCACCGCATCCTCGGCGGTGAGCTGGCGCGCCCAAGCCGTGAGGGTGTCGCGGGTCAGCGGAAAGCGGTGTCGGCCACAGACGGTGCCCTGGGCATCCACCACACACACCGCCACAACGGTCTTATGAATATCCAAACCAATAAATCGAGGCATATGCCCTCCTTTCGGGGTGAGCGCAGGCGATGGCGTGGGGCTCCACTCGGCAACTACCTCTCCGGCCTCGCAGGCCAATCGGGTGGGCCGCAGGGGCGGTCAGATACGATCGCGGGCTCGCAGCCCATAGGTGTACACGACCGGCCCCAAGCGACGTGGTCCCCGCGCTCCTGTCGCCACCTCGCTTGCCCCGACCCCCGATGCCCTGTCTGTACGCGCGGGCTCGCTCCACTGCAAGCGGGCGACACCGTCTGCTCATTGTCATACCCGATACGACCTGGCCGGCAACATCCAGCGTATCCGCCACCAGGGCGTCACGCAGAACTGGACCACCGAGATCTGGACATCGCCCACGTCCAACCGGTCACTCCCCAAGAAGGACCTGAACGGGATCGATCTCGTCAATCCCGAGTCGCACTTCGATGCGAACGGCAATACCATCCACTTACCCCACCTGCGGTCGATGGACTGGAACCACTACAACCGACTCGCACGCGCGGTCATCATCGACCGGTCGGCAGCTGGTGGAACGGACGACGCCGAGTACTACGTCTATGGCGCTGATGGCCTGCGGGTTCGCCGCGTGAGCGAGCGGCTGGTGGCGGGGCAGGTCGAAGTCACCGAGACGACTTACTTGGACGGCTGCGAGATCCGGCGTATCTCGACAGCCGGGAACCCCCGACTGTTGAGGACGACCTCGCACATCACCGACGGCGCTGCACGGCTAGCGACATTGCACCAGTGGAGCATGGACCAATCAGGACTTGAAACCGACAACATTGCGGAGGAGAAACTCCACTACCTCGTCGGCAATCATCTGGGGTCGGTGTCACTCGAGCTCGATGAAGCGGGGGATGTCATTTCGTACGAAGAGTATTTCCCGTTCGGCGGCACGAGTTTTCTCGCCGGAAAGAACGCGCGTGACATCAAGCTGAAGGAGTATCGCTACAGCGGCAAGTGTCGCGATGACGCGACAGGTTTCTACTGCTACGAGTACCGCTATTACGCACCGTTCATCGGCGGGTGGTTAAGTCCAGACCCGCTGGGACCGGTGGATGGGCTGAACCTGTATCGGTTCGTCCACAACAACCCGATTCGGTTCGTGGATGCGGACGGGTTGCAGACCAGTGGCAAGGTTGGACCTGAGACGGATATTGCCGAAAGACGGAGGGTTGACACATCTCTTACAAAAGAAATTATAGAGTCGCGAACTCCAGATGCCTACGAGGCCGTTAAAGCATGGGTTCAGGCGAAACAACTTGACGTCACCGTTGCTTGGCACACCGGTAAGCAAGAGTGGTTCTTAGTGGAGGGTGACCTGCCTCCGGAGGCAGTCATCCCGGATCCAAGCTTCTTTGATGAACCAGGCGAATCGGATTCCAGCGAAGGGACCGGTGGTGGTGAGGGCTCTGGCGATGGGTCAAAGACTGGAGGCGAAGAAAGTCAGGACCGTGCCAAGGAAGGAGGCGGTGGTACGGACGACTCGGGTACCGGAAGCGGTGGCGGCAAGAAGAAGGAAAAGGGCGACGGCAAAGGAGGCAAGGGCAAGGATAAGACCAAGGACAAGGATCAGGATTCTCAGGGTACCGGAGGAAAGGGCGACAAGGAACAGCCGGACAAGCACAAGGGTAGCGGAGAAAATAGTGGTGCCAACGATAGTCCTCCGATTCCTCCTGGTGTTCCGACGGGCGTCGATGGTATTCCCTATTCGCCGGACATGCGGTTGCCGGAGGTCATGCCCGAGTCTGGCACGCCGATCACCAATCTGAGCCAGATCCGATCCGGTACTGGAGGCCGCGATGTTCGTGGTGAGCCCGGATCGGAAAATGGTAGTGGCGTTCGGCCAGGTGGCATTGCGGGTAGCGCGGAAGAAGGAGCACCAGGCGGATCAGCAGAAGGTCGGGAAGGTGGTGAGCCGGGCGGTGGAAGTGGCGGTATCCGGGGTGGAAGTGGGTGGCTGTCGCTGCCCTCCTGGCTGGCCGCACCAATCAATGCGGTGCTGGATGTCGCTGCTGCTGCTGCCGATGTTGTTCAGTTTGGACTCGACATTGTTGGTCTCGTTCCTGGGCTGGGAGAAATTGCAGATGGTCTCAATGGTCTGATTTCTCTTGCAAGGGGAGACTATGCAGGAGCGGCGCTCAGTTTCGCGGCAATGATTCCTTTCGCAGGGTGGGCGGCGACCGCCGGAAAATTCGGAAGACGAGCGGTGAACGCGGTCGACGCGGTCGCCGATGTCACCCGAGCGGTGACCAAGTACGGCGATGAGGCCGCAAGTGTTGTTGGTACCGTTTCTCGAAACGCGGATGAGGCGGCGCAGTTTGCTTCTAGGAATGCTGACCAACTGGCTAAGGGCGCACCTCTCCCCGACGAAGCTGTAGTTCACCGCATTGGGGGAGGCTCGCCAGAGAATCTGTTATTGAAACCCCCAGAGACAAAATTGAACCCACCCGGCTTTTCGGTGTTACAGGGCGGGAGTCCTCAAGCTGCGAGGCAGCAGATGCTGGAGGCCTTTCCCAAGGCGACGGAGCTCCAGAAGCAGGCAGAAGTTGTTGGCACTGCAACTGTTAAGGAGATTCGAGAAGCGGGGTTTGACGTGATTCACGACCCCACACGGAAGTTCACCAATCATGGACGCGTTGTTCATCCCGAAGGTCTTTCAGGGTGGACGAACGAGGCGCTTGAAGGGCTGTCGAAAGCCTTCAAGAACACCTTCTTGGGAGGCGCTTGAGCATGCAAATTCGGCTCTACATTCCTAACACTAAGAACGAAATAGTCGTGAGCGACGTCTCGAAGCACGAAAGGATGTTCGTGGGCAAAGTGAGTCATCTGTGCTGTAGCGGTGAGCTCCTTGCCCTATTTCGCCATCTCGAGATGATGGCAAATGACAACATAATTCCAGAAGCGGAGAGAATCACTTTGCAGATAGATCGCTTCGGCTTCGTCGCGCAATGGCCAAATCGACCTGAGCCGCTACCAATCTCGCGTCTCCAAATCATGAATGGCGACGACGTTGCATTTGAGGCGGATTTTCCTCGAGAAACGGAGTTGAAATGAATAAACAACAACTACTCGAACTCGAAAAGAACGCGCACCGCAGCATTGCTGAGCTGCGTAAGGCGCAACCTACTCTCACCAGGCCCATTGACGATCGCTTGGAGGACCGAGTCAAGCGAACAGCCGTGGCGAGCCTTGCCGGTGGGTCGGAGAAACTGCGGAAAGTGGCCGAAACGATCAAGCTTCCGCTCGGCGCCACTCCCGACAAGACCAAGCTGCGTGAATCCGCGTTGAAAGCCCTCCGGGAAGCCGTGGCGAGGGACCGGCAACTCGCCGGAGATGCGGAGCTCAAGAAGGAGCTCGACGAGTTAGAGAAAGCGACCACGCAGCCCGTTACCCCCGGCCGCAAACCGGACGTGACCCTCGCCGAGTCGTTACGTTTCGAAGACCCGATCGCCTTTAATCCTGAATTCCGGCGCGATCTGGATGCCGCTCGGCTCTATCGGCTGAGCGATGCCTTTGGTCTGGGCGACAACACGGCCAAAGCGTTGATCGATCATGTGGGCTCGGTGACGGAAGTCACCAGCGAGAGCCTCGAAGCGCTGGTCAAGGAAAACAAGCTCAATGGCAACGACGCCAAGGCCGCTGGTCTCGCCAGCTCGCTCTACCATGTCCTCGACGAGCGGCCGGAGTTGGTTGCTGCGGTGAAACCCACCGTCACCAGGGTTCACGACCTGGTGAAGAACGACAAGGTTGCCTGGGTCAAGATCATTACGGACAGCAAGGCAAAACCCCCTGGCGGGATCTCCGCGGATGCGTATGGTGACCTGCTGGTGAAGAAGATCTCGCGGCTGTTTCCGACCGATGCGCTGGCTCATCGACTCAGCCAATTCAAAGTGGCCGATGTCTTGCGGGACCACGCCGGACTTGCCGAATTGCGCAGGCTGAATGCGAATACACCAGTAGTTGGCACTCGTGACTTCGGCGTTTTGAAAACGGACGGCATTGCTGCGGCCGAGGTTCAGAAGCTCAAGGTCCGTTACGAAAGTGCCGTGAAGCTTGTCAACCGGTATCCAGGCATGCGCCTCGCGGCAGTGCTGGATGACGGGGCGCTCTCCGATGCGAAAAAGGAGGCTGAGGTCACCCGGCGAACGACGCTCGCCAATGCCTTCTTTATCGCCAACGCAGAGGTCCTCGGCGCCGACCTGACGCATGGGAGCGACGACGTGAAGGCGCTGAAGTTCCCGGCTGGCACGTCGGACGCCGACAAGGCGATGGTACTGGCCAACGCCCGCACCTACCAACGCGCAATGACCCTCACCGAAGACATGGCGGACGCTGAAGCCCTTGTCGTGGGGGGCTATCGCTCCGCGCTGTCTGTCGCAACAAGCCAACTCGATACCTTGACCTCCAAGACCGGGCTTAAGAACGAGATCGCGTTTGGATATCAGGAGAAAGCCAAGAGCATCGCATCGGGTGTCACAGCGCACGTCGGCACGATCATCGACGTTGTGAAAGGCGGTTTCAAAGATCTTGCCGTTGGGAATATCAGCTCTACGCTCGCCGGATACCTGAAGGAGATTCCCGGATTTGCCGACTTCTTCGGCAACCAGGATTACTGTAACTGCAAGCACTGTCAGTCAATCCTCAGTCCGGCAGCCTATTTCGTCGACATGATGTGCTTCCTCGATGAGCATGTGACGCAGCGGTTCTTTGCGACCAAGCCGAATCATCCGTTGAACCTGAAGACCCGCAGGCCGGACCTCTGGACCTTGGAGCTGACCTGCGAGAACACCAACAAGCCGATCCCCTATCTCGTCATCATCAACGAGATCCTGGAGAATGCCGTCGCTAAGGATGTCGGATTTGCGGGCAACTTCGGTGATCGGGTGGCGGTCGGCACGAAGGTTTACAAGGACACGCTTCCAGACGCCGTCCATAGCTTTCGCCAGCCGGTCAATCTCCCATTCGAGGAACTGCGCACCTATCTGCAGCACTTTGAGCGTACCTTGGCTGATGTGGCGGAAGCCGGCAACGCAAGCGGTGATGCCCTGGCACGCCTACGCCTGTCCCTGCCGCCCAAGGATCATCAGCTTATCACGCAAGTGAACGACGGTCTGCCGTTCCTGCGCCAAGTCTACGGCATCCAGTTTAACGAAGCCGGTGGGGTGATTCAAAAGTTCGACGCGCAGACGCTCCTGAAACCCATGGGCGTGACCCGGGACGAACTGGGTGAACTGATCGCATCGCGCTTCGTCACGGCTGAAGGCGCGGTGAATATCCGAATCAAAGGTGAGAAGCGCGGCGTGCAGAGCATTCAAAACGACATTGAGAACATCGAAGGGCTAACGCGAGCGACGCTCGACCGCATGCACCGATTCGTCCGCCTGTGGCGCGCCACGGGATGGCGCATCGGCGAATTGGATTTGGTTCTGACTCACCTCAAGCAGGCGGGCGTGGGTTCTGGCGTCGATACAACGGCAGTGCAGGCTGTGGCACACATCCATCGCCTGCAGGGTAAACATGATGTGAGCGTTGAGGAACTGACCGCCCTGTGGTCGTCGCTCCCACGGCACGCCATTCTTCACAGCACATCTGGCGTCAGCACCGCGCAAGACGACGGCCCGACTGCGTATCCCCAGACCGCGTCTCCGCTCGCGCGCTTCACGACGCCTCTATTCGATCGGCTATTCAATCAAGCGCGCTTTGTCGAAACCGGCGGAACCTATCCGCAGCCGGGAACGACTTTCCTTCATCCGGCACTGGCGAGCGCACCGCCAGCGAATGTTGATTCCAACCTACACAGGCTCCAGGCGGGGACCGGTACCGATGATGACGAGCTCTTCCAGCTCATCGTCGGTCTGGCCCGACCATTGGGGATCGACCTTTTTTCGGGCAACGATAACAAGAAGAAATTTGCCCTGAACGTCCGCAATCTTTCGCTGCTGTTTCGTCACGCCCGGCTCGCCAAGTTACTGAAGGTCAACACCCCCGAGCTGTTCGCTCTCTGCAGCCTGGCGCCTGAGATGCAGGAGGGATATGTCGATAGACTCGCAGACCTGGGTGCGCTGTTCAAGCTCTACGCGTGGTGGAAGACGACTAAATGGACGTTGGGCCAACTCGTTCAGATCATCCGTCCAGGCTTGCCCCCGCTCATGACGAGCACTGCGGCTGTTGCAGGAGCAGTGGGCGGAGAATCTGTCACTTATATCCCTACAGTATATGGATCGGCGCTTGCTCCCGAGATCGTCACCTTTGGGGTCAATGCGGATCTGCCAAGTGTCGTCACTGACTGGAATGGAAAGGCTCAGCATACAATCGCATTTCGTTCGGATGCCTTGGGCGTCGAACAGGCTGCGGGGACGCATCTATCGATTCGCAGCAAGGCTGGCACTGGTCCTGATTCGAAACTCGAAGTCACAGTGGATAGCGCATCGATCTTCTCCGCTGCCCTGCCGCAGGTAAGCGTCGGAAGTGAGATAACTTCAGAACTCGCTGCGCAAGAATCCACAAGTCCGGACGATCTGGCGAAAGAGATCGTCGATCGGGTGCAACAGTCCAATACGTTGGTATTCGCCGATACCGTGTTCGCTCAGCTGCGCCCGCTTGCCCCGGTCGCAACTGGTCGCGCACCGCTTCCAGCCACGGCGGGCGGCGAGACCGTGACCTATACGCCCGTCCTGAATGGCAGGAGCGAAGCCGCGGAGACCATTGCTTTCGGTGCGAATCCGACGCTTGACGCGGTTGTCGCTGACTGGAACGCCAATGCGACCGTCACAAGGGCTTATCGATCCGACGCGAGCGGCAAGGAGATTGCCTCCGGAACTCATTTGTCAATCACGACCAAGGATGGCTCTGGCAGCAACACTCGACTGACCATCACTGCCGATTCGGGTGCCATCTTCACCGGCGCCGTCCCAAAGGAGGTCAAGGGTACTGAAATCACAGAAGCTCAATCCCGAGCGATCATCGCTGCGAACGTCGGCAGCCTGGAAAGAATCAGCGCAGAAGGGCGTTACCGCCTCAAGGCCGGATTTGATCCCAATGCTGCCATTATCCTGCCGGCCGGAGTTGATCCGGCCTTAATGCCCCTGCTGCAGGACAC
>JAHBXU010000570.1 GCA_019636315.1 Planctomycetaceae bacterium
GATCGACGGCCCATGCGGCCACGCACGGTTTGATCGTCGACCCTGGTTCATATGCAGACGCGACGGCGTGATTCGTCCACGCATCGGGGGGGGCGTCGCCCGGACGAGCCGGGTGAAACGTCGGTCGCGATGCCATCGCCAGTATCTCGCCCGTGCGGGGATCCATCGCGACGACCGAAGCTGCGGAAGGACGCCACTGTGCAATGAGCGAGTCGAGCCTGTCTTCGGCCACGCGCTGGACCGCCAGATCGATTGTCAATGTGACTTGCCCGCCATGCCGCGGAGCCTGCGCCACTTCCTCCAGAACCTCGATCACGTACCCGCGCGCGTCGCGGACATATGTCCGCCGACCGGGTGTTCCCTGGAGGTCCGCATCGAGCGTCCGTTCGAGCCCGGACTGCGGCAGGCCGTCGATGTCGCGCCAACCCAGGACGTGCGCTGACAGCGTGCCTTGGGGATAGACTCGGAGAAACTCCTCACGAAATCCCCATGTGTGTCGCGGCAGGTCGAGGTCGATCACACGACGCACCTCCACTTCGGACAATCGCCGCTTGACCCAGAGGAACTTGCGATGAGCCGATTGCGTGATCCGGTCGGACAGCACGGTTGCATCGAGCGCCAGCGCGTCCGCCAGACGTGCAGCGACCTCGTCAGGGTGAGTGATCCGACTGGGATCCAGGTACAGACTATTTGACGTCGACGTCGTCGCCAGCAATCGTCCGCGCCGATCGACAATGTCTCCCAGACGTGCGGGGATAACTTCATCCAGCGCACATTGCGCCAGCGCGTGCTCGGCAAACGGTTGATGTCGAAACCACTGTACGTACACCAGGCGGATCGACACGGCCCCCCACACCAGCAGGGCGATGCAGGTCAACAATCGCAGCCGGCCGGTCATGGGATTGCGTCGCGTGTGGTCCGGGGCGGCGGGGACGAAACAGTTGTGGGCGGCGGCGCCCGCATCAATCGCTCGTGCAAGCGAATGCGCAGGCGGGTCCGCTCTTCCAGAAGCTGATCGATGCGGAAGTGCTGCAGGCTGATCGCCCGTTTCAAAGCCAGTTCGCGCGTCTCCAGCCGAATGCCGACGAGCGACACGGCGATGAGTAGCGATAAACCCGCAAGAAACCGGAAGACCAGCATGGGACCGCCCCCAATTGGTGACGGCGCACCAAAGTCAACGGGGATGCTTTCCGCTCTGAAGGTTTATCGGTTCATCGACTCGGGTGAGGAAACAGCAACCGCCCCCGCATCCGCCGGCATCCGCAAGATCATGCCGGGTTTGAGGGTTTCCGGAGTCTTGAGGCGGTCCTGGTTCATTGCCAGGATTTCGGTCCAGCGGGACGACTTCCCCAGATGGCGTTGGGCGATTCGGGTCAGCGTATCACTTTTGTCGACACGGTAGTGCGGCCTGCCGGTGGGGTCCAGAAATAACCCCGGGTGGACTCCCGTGCCGGTCGACGAGGCTCCCCCCGATGTCAGCGTCACCAGCGAATCGCGTTGCCGCACTTGCGAAAACAGGTCCGGGAACTGCATCTCCAGCGTTTCCGGAGCAGGTATCCTGATGTTCACTCCCAGGGGGAGTTTATCGGGATTTGGCACGCGATCCTGATTGTAGCGGGCGAGAGCCGACAGATAGCGCGCGGTCCCGTAGGCTTCTTGAGTGATCGACCACAGGCTATGTCGTCTTGTCACAGTGACATAACCTTCGCCGATGACGCGCTCCGGACGCCCCTGGGAAGACCATGTCGCGGTCTCCGCCAGATCCTGACTCGCACCCCAGGAACTCTGCGGCGGGGCATACGGCGGAGCCGGGCCCGGCGCCGAGTCCGGAGCGAACAACAGCCCCGGCTCGTTCGCATCCGGTGAAGAAGTTGCTTCCGGCGTGGCACTCAGATTCCATTCCCCGTCTGAGGCATCTACGGTTGATGCCGACGGCGAGTCGAGCGGCGGCAACGAGGGCGCCGACAACAACGTCGACGCCGTGGCCTGCCCGTCCGATGTTGACCAGCCGGAATCCGCCGTCTGCGCCGTCTCCAGGGAACCCCAACCGGCGTCCAGATCGGTTTCCAATTCCGACACGTCCTGTGCCCCTTCTGACGGGGGACGGGGACCCGCGGCTTGAGCAAACGGGTCTGGCGTCGACGCTTCAGATCCGGCAAAGCCGGAGAAATCGAAGGCTTGCGGTTCGTTCTGCGTTTGCTGAGAAGCAGGCGTCGTGTCTGCGTAAGCTCGTGGTGAAGGGGGGGAATCGAACGCATCCGCGTTCACGTCGGGGCCTTGTGCGACGTGTGTCTCGTGCGGTGCCGGCGTTCCCCAGCCGCTGTCGCTGAATGAATTCAGATTCTGATTGTCAGGCTCCGGGTTGTAGGCGAACGACCCCGCATCGGCTCCGTTCGCTGCGGGGGACGGATCGTCGAAGAACGCGCCCTCGGACGATCGATTCTCTGCAGGCCCCTTGGATTCGACTTGATCGGCCCAGTCACCAAACACATTCGGTTCGTTCTGGGGCGGCGGCGCGGCGTTCGCCGTTGCGACCGTTGTAGGTGGTGAGACTGATTTGGTTCCCCACCCGGCGTCGGCAAACGTCGGCGTCGGTTCGGCTCCGTGAGCGGACCTCGATTCGGCGTCCCAGGAGTCCGTGGTACTTCCCGAAACTTGTGCCGCCGCGGTCTTCGTCAGGGACTCCGTCGATGATGTCTGGTGGATGCCGGCAGAGCTGGCGTTTGTGTCAGGATCGTCTGCTTGATCGGCATTGGATTCTGATTGCTCGGCGAGCAGGTCCCCTCCATGTGTCCGGATCGACTGATACTTCTGGTACAGCACGAATCCAAACATCAGCAGCAGACAACTGACGAGAACCAATCCCAGTCGCGGGTCGAGCGTCCTTTCCTTCTTACCGGAAGCGAACCCCCAATCGGCGTCCTGGGCGTCGGTGGTCCCCTGCGGTTCACCCGGCGCACGGCGCGCCGGAACATCTGAGTTCTTGGGCGTCATAGTCGCACCGCCACTCGAAGTTTGGCTGATCGGGAACGGGGATTCTGCCGTTTCTCGACGGCGGATGCGGTCACGGGTTTCTTTGTCACCGGACGCCACCGCGATTTATCCTGGAACGCCTGCTTCACAATGCGGTCTTCCAGAGAATGAAACGTCAGAATGGCCGCCCGCCCGCCCGTTGCGAGACATTGAGGAAGTACGGACTGCATCAGTTCAGAGACGTGTCGAAGTTCGTCATTGACGGCGATCCGCAACGCCTGAAAGATGCGCGTGGCGGGATGCCGACTCGACTCACCTCGAAAAGACACCACTTGGGCGACGAGTTCCGCCAGCTGATGGGCAGTCTGCAGCGGCATCGTACGACGTTGGTCCACAATGGCCTGCGCGATCCGTCGCGCGTGCGGCTCCTCACCCCACTCACGAAACGCCTCTGTGAGTTCCTCCACCGAGGCGCGGTTCACCCAGTCGGCTGCCGGTTCTCCGGAAGAAACGTCGAATCGCAAGTCGAGCGCACCCTCCGCATGAAAGCTGAATCCACGTGAGGCGTCGGTGAGCTGGTCGGAGGAGAGGCCCAGATCGGCCAGCACGCGATCGATTTGTGAGATTCCGAGACGCTCCAAAAGTCGCGGCAGCCCGATGTAGCTGCCCTGCTCGAGGATCAGCTCATGCGGGGAACCGTCGAGGGCATTTGCGGCGAACTGCAACATCATCGGATCTCGATCCAGGCCGATCAGCAGGCCTTCCGGCCGAATCTGCTTGAGAATCTCACGACTGTGTCCGCCGGCGCC
>JAHBXU010000571.1 GCA_019636315.1 Planctomycetaceae bacterium
AGCCTGGTGGTCGTTCTGGCGGTTGGAATCGCCTTCTCCTTGTCTCGTGGCGGGATTGTCGCCATGTGTGTGGGATTGGGCGCGCTCTATTGGCTCCGCAGGCGCGCCACATCAAGAAAGCCTGTCCTCGCAGGAGCGGCAGTTCTCATTGTCGCGGTCGGTGGATTGCTGATCTGGGTGGGGGGATTGGAATCGGTCCAGGCACGACTGAACAGCCTGAGCGATGTGACGAGAGTGGCCGCCGGACGTCTCGCCCATTGGCACGACGCGCTCGGCGCCGTGCGGGACTTCCCCCTCCTTGGAACCGGTCTGGGCACGTACCGTTACGCCAATCTGCCCTACCAGATCCATGAGGGAGCGGCATGGCATGTGAACGCGGACAATCACTACCTGGAACAGCTTGTCGAAACCGGTGTTGTTGGATTGCTGCTGTATGGATTCGGGTTCATTGCAACGGGAATTGCAGCGAGATTTCTCTGTCGTCAGACGGATAGCGCGTTAAGCACCGCTGGCGCAGTGGGCATGTATGCCGTTACCGCTCAAGCGGTGCAGGCGGTGACCGATTTCGGCCTATTGATTCCGGCCAATGCTCTGACATTTGCCGTGCTGATTGGATCGGTCTGTGGTATGGCGTGCGCAGCGTCGGACTTTCATCAGCTCCGCGCACCGCTCTGGCTGTCGCTGGGCCGGCTCGAGGGACGCTGGAGCATCGCGGGACTTTCGCTCGTGCTGGCGCTGGCGGCCGCGGCATTCGGTCTGGAGATGTTCCTGTCGACTCAAGCGGCGACCGCGCGAAACGCCGCTGTCGAAGTCGATGTTCGGCGACCGCTTGAGACCCGCATCGAGCAATTTGATGTCGCAATCGAGCAGGTCGAACGCGCCTTGCGGTATCGCCCGGACGATCCGGAACTGCGACGTTCAGCCGCACTGTCATGGATCAATCGCTATCGCGTCGCAGCGGCTCACGAACTGGCCCCGTCGCTTGATCAGCTTGCCGGTAAGCCACTTCAGGGAAGACGCCTCTGGCAGGCGACCTCGTTGCGGATCCTGGCAGCACGAGCGGCTGAATTTCGAAAAACGGGAGACGTTGGGCAACTGAGGCGGATTCAGCAGTTGCCTCTCATTCGCGACAACCTGGCACCAGCACGCGAACATCTCTTGGAAGCGTTTCGCCACGGCCCCTTGACGCGCGACGTGTCCCTGTTGCTCGCGAACCTGACGCTGCTGATCGAAACGGAGCGGAACTGGCAGCAGCCCGCGGAGACATGGCTCGCACGCGGCCTCTTCATCCTGCCGTCTTCACCGGACGATTTGTTTGCCGGCGCGGTGGTCGCCGATCTGGCCGGATTGACGGACTCGGCCGACCGTGCGTACCGGCGATGCCTGACGGTTTCTCCCGGTCATGTTCTCACGGTGTGGTCCACCCTGTCGAAGAACCGCCCGATTTCCGAACTGCTGCAGGGGCCAATTCCTGCCCGCTTGGACGTCTTGATCCCTCTGGCGGAGCATG
The DNA here is from genome assembly GCA_019636315.1 of Planctomycetaceae bacterium. Lineage (GTDB taxonomy): Bacteria > Planctomycetota > Planctomycetia > Planctomycetales > Planctomycetaceae > JAHBXU01. The sequence goes on from JAHBXU010000571.1 coordinate 1,511, forward strand.
TGAGTGACGATTTGACCAAAGGTACACTAGCAATTCGTGCAGCGCGGCTGTTAAATGAGGAAAACTGGGAAGATCCTTCTGGGCCAACGGAGGGTCTCCGTGCTCGGCTTGCAGAACTGCAAGGAGAACCCGAGGTCGCGATTTCCTACTACCGAAGTGTGCTGGAAACCGATCCGCGGGATGAGGAAACGAGGCTCCGACTGGCTCAACTACTGATCCGGGAAGAGCGATTGCCAGAGGCGGAAACAGAGCTGTCGCTGCTGCATGGATTGGCCCCGCACCGAAAGGACGTCTTGCGGCAGATCGAGAAATTGAAACAGCAGCGGCTTCATGAGGCCTCGACGACAGCCAATTGACGTGCAGCGGCGCGGAATTCGGTGGGGGGACCTGGCGCTCGAGCGTCCCCGCCGAGGAATGCCGCTGCAATCCCTTCATCCGTCAGAAGCGGTCCAGTCGCAACCGGATCGCTCCGATTTGAGAACCATTGCCGAATCCGTCGGCTGGGCGGTTGTGGCAGGTGGTTCCGCTTCCTTAGAAGAGAACAGTTCCGCCGTCATTGTCGGCGATCGTGCTTTTTCCGTGCTGAGCAGCATGTGTCCGAACACGCCGCACATCTCCACGTGTTCACTCGGAATTGCCTACGGGACTGATCAAGCTCAATGAATACACTGGTCACAGTTTCCGCCGCGGCCTGCGTCTTGAGTACGGTGCTGACGTACCTGGTCCGCAAGGCGGCGTTTCGTCTGGGAGTCGTCGATCGCCCCGATGGGATTCGCAAACTTCAGCGCAAGCCGGTTCCACTCGGTGGCGGCGTTGCGATCTTCCTGGCGTTCGTGATCACCGTCCTGGGGCTCTTCTACTGGCCCAGCCCCTGGCAGGAAGACCTCCGTTCCGAATGGGATTATTACGCAGGGTTCCTGCTCTCGGCGGGATGCATTTGCGTCCTGGGGCTGTTTGACGATCGCTTCAATCTCCGCGGTCGCCAGAAGTTGTTCGGGCAGATCGCCGCCATCTCCGTGCTGATCGCGTCGGGCCTCATCATTCGTAAGTTCACGATCTTCGAATGGGGAATTGACCTTGGCCTGCTGTCAGTGCCGTTCACCATGTTCTGGATGTTGGGGGCCATCAATGCACTCAACCTCATCGACGGCGTGGACGGCCTGGCGACGAGCATTGGGATCGTGTTCAGCCTGACGTTGGCGACAATGGCGTTTCTCCTCGGACACGAGGTCGATGCACTCATCGCTCTGGCCCTGGCGGGGAGTCTGGCCGGCTTTCTGATCTTCAATTTTCCTCCGGCACGGATGTACCTCGGCGACTCGGGCAGCATGTTGATCGGCCTGATCCTCGGGGCGCTGGCGATTCGCAGTTCGTTGAAGGGGCCGGCGACAGTCGCCCTCGCGGCTCCCACGGCCGTCTGGACGGTGCTCATCCTGGATGTCAGCATGGCCATCGTCCGACGCAAATTGACGGGACGGAGCGTCTATGCCACCGATCGCAGCCATCTCCATCACACGCTGCTGCGCAAAGGGTTCAGCGGGACACGGATCCTGATCTGGGTGGGACTGCTGTGTGTCTTCTGTGCCGTCGGAGCGCTCGCCAGCATTTCCTATCAGAACGATCTCCTGGCAATCGGCAGTGCCGTGGCCGTCGTCGGTGTCTCGGTGATGACTGGATTGTTCGGTCGGTCCGAATGCGCCCTGATGTTTCGCAGCGGTCGGGCATTCCTGATGTCGATTCTCCGGTTTCCATCCAAAGGATCCCAGCGGGCCGAACCGATCAGCTCGCGGCTGCATGGAGATCGGGAATGGGACAGCCTCTGGGATGCACTTACAGAATTTGCAGAGCGATTTGACCTGTATCTGGTGCAGCTCAATGTCAATCTGCCGGCCCTGCACGAAGAGTATCATGCCGTCTGGAGACGCAAGCAAGGGGCCGACTACGACGGCATGTGGCACGCAACCATTCCGCTTGTGGGCCAGCATCAGGTGATGGGCCGCCTGAGGCTCGCAGGACAATCGCCCCCCGATGAGTCTGTCAGCCGCTGGATGGCGGAGTTGATCGAAGGCTTGAAGCCGTTTGAAGAACAGGTACAGCAACTTGCGGCAACACCGCCCGTTCGGCGTGCCGAAGCGGCGCCTCGAAAAAGCCGGCCGTCGCAGAGCCGTACTCCGGTGTCCGCCGCGGTGAAACCCAATTTGCCCGTCTCTTAGTCGTGCATGCGCATGACTGTCGTTGGTTCGCGTTCGGCCGTCGCCGTCGCGCTCCAC
>JAHBXU010000572.1 GCA_019636315.1 Planctomycetaceae bacterium
GAAGGGCAACGGCGTGATGGGGTTGGTCACCGTCATGTCGTCGGCCATCGGCACCGTGGCCGGGTATGGGCTGTATTCACTGACGCAACCCAACATCCAACGGGGAGTCGCCCTGACCAATTTCTGGCCCGCGGCGGCCGCTCTGCTGGGCGTCGCAGCGACGGGACTGGCAGCGAGTCTGCTCATCGCGCGTCGACCGCCCGCCAACCCCGACCAGCCGATGGCCATCAACCCGATCACCGAAACGCTGCCGGCCCTGCGACTGCTGAAGTCGAACCGCGGATTATATCGGGCAGCGCTGGGCATCGGGTTCTTCTGGGCGATGGCGTCGCTGGCCCAACTCAACATTGACCGATACGGCGACGAGTTGTTGCGCTTGCCCGAGGTGGGGATCGGAATCCTGCTGTGCGTGCTCGTCGTGGGCGTCGGCGCCGGGAGTCTGCTGGCAGGTTACTGGTCGGCCGGACGGGTCGAACTCGGGCTGGTGCCGCTCGGCGCAGTGGGGATTGCCGTGAGCTCGTTCATGGTCTTCGCCGCAGGGACCTGGATTGTCGCTTCTCCCAACGAAACCACCCAACAGGCATTTTTCTGGTCGAGTGTGTGCCTCATTCTACTGGGCATCAGCGCTGGACTATTTAATGTTCCGCTGGAGGCCTACCTGCAACACAGCAGCGACGTCCGCACACGAGGCACGATTCTCGCGGGCAGCAACTTCATCTCATTCGCCTTCATCCTCGCGTCCTGCGGCGTGTTCGCGTTTCTCTACGATGTGCTTGGCCTCTCGGCGGAGCAGGTCTTCATGGTCGCCGGGCTGGGAACCATTCCGGTGGTGATCGTCGCGTTCCGGTTGCTGCCCGATATCACGATCCGGTTCCTGTTCTGGCTGGCGTGTCACAGCATCTACCGCGTCCGCGTCGTCGGAGATGAGCATCTTCCGGAGCGCGGCGGGGCGCTCATCGTCGCCAACCATGTCTCCTGGATGGACGGGGTGCTCCTGACGAGTCTGTCCACGAGGCGAATTCGGTTTCTCGTCTGGGGAGACTATGCGAATCAACGTGGGCTGCGCTGGCTGGGCCGGGCCATGCGGGTCATCCCCATCAAGAACACCGACGGCCCGAAGGCGATCGTCCAGTCGCTGAGGACAGCGCAGGACGCGCTCCTGCGGGGAGAGCTGGTCGGCATCTTTGCCGAAGGTCAGATTACTCGCGACGGACAGATCCAGCCGTTTCAACCGGGCTTCATGAAGATCATCGCCGGCACAGAGTGTCCGGTGATTCCGGTCTATCTCCACGGGCTCTGGGGAAGTATCTTCAGTTATCGCGGCGGGCGGCCCTTCTGGAAGCTGCCGCGGAAATGGCCCTCTCCCGTGACAGTTGTGTTTGGCGCCCCGATCCATAAACCGGGCAGTGCGTCTCAAGTCCGCCAGGTCGTCGAAGAACTGGGAGTCCAAGCCGTGGAACAAGAAAAGCCTCGCCAATTGATCCCCGTCCGCAGGTTCATCCGTTGCTGCAAGAACCGCAAATCGAAAATCAAACTGGCCGATTCTGGAGGCCTGGAACTTGCCGGCTCCAAGACGTTGATCGGTGCGCTCGCCTTTCGTCGTGTGCTCGAACGCAACGTGTTCGCGAAGGGTGAACGCGAACAAACCGTCGGTTTGCTGCTGCCGCCGTCTGTCGGTGGAGCGCTGGCCAACCTGGCGGTCGCACTCTCCGGGCGGACGGCGGTCAACCTGAACTACACACTCAGCGACGACGTCCTGAATTATTGCATTCGTGCGGGACATATCCGGCACGTACTCACGAGCCGCCGGTTCCTCGAAAAGCGCCCCTGCGACATCAGGGACGCCCAGGTCGTGTATCTGGAAGATCTCAAGGAGCAGGTGAGCGGCGTCGACAAGGCGGTCGCCGCTCTCGCGACCTATGCCGTGCCGGCTCCACTGCTCGAAAGGATGCTCGGCCTGACGACGATCAATCCGGATGATGCGTGCACAATCATTTTCACGTCAGGGTCCACGGGAGAACCCAAAGGGGTCGTGCTTACCCACCACAACATCAGTTCCAACATTGCGGCTGTTGAGGAACTCCTGAACCCGACGCCCGACGACGTCATCCTCGGCGTGCTGCCGTTCTTCCACTCGTTCGGCTACACCGCCACGCTCTGGTTGCCGGCCTGTTACTCGCCCGAAGCCGTGTTCCACTTCAATCCGCTCGATGCGAAGACGATCGGCAAGCTGTCCGAGAAGTACAAAGTCACATTGCTGCTGGCGACTCCCACGTTTCTCAAAACGTATCTCAAGCGATGCACCAAGGAGCAGTTCGCATCGTTGGATACCGTGATTGTCGGAGCGGAGAAGATGCCGCTCGCGCTCGCGGAGGAGTTTGAGCAGAAGTTCGGCGTGCAACCGACGGAGGGCTACGGCACCACGGAACTTTCTCCGGTTGCGGCGGTCAACGTTCCCAGGCATCGGTTGCACGATAAGACGCAAACAGGAACCAGGCTGGGCACCGTGGGACGCGTCGTCCCGGGATGTGCGTGCAAGGTGGTTGATCCCGAGTCATTCGTCGATCGCGGCCTCAACACCGAAGGGCTTCTGCTCATCAAGGGACCGAATGTGATGAGGGGCTATCTCGACCAGGCGGACAAAACGGCCGAAGTCATTCAGGACGGTTGGTACAATACGGGCGACTTCGCACGCATTGACGACGATGGATTTATTGAGATCACCGGCCGTCAAAGTCGCTTCTCCAAAATCGCCGGTGAGATGGTTCCCCATATCCGCATCGAAGAGGAGCTGGCGCGGATCATCGACGGAACGCTCGTCGAAGAGAGCGGCGACGATCTCCCCGCCCTGCAGGTCGCCGTGACGGCCGTTCCCGACGACCAGAGAGGCGAGCGGCTCATCGTCGTCCATCGACATCTCCGCCGACCCGTCGACCAGATACTCAAGGAGCTGGGACAGTGCGGGCTGCCCAATCTCTGGCTTCCCTCCGCCGACAGCTTTCTCGAAGTCGATGAAATTCCCGTGCTGGGCACCGGCAAGCTCGACTTGAGGCGTCTCAAGGATTTGGCGATTGCGGCGTTCATCCCGGAGGCAACGGCCTCGGACCCTTCACATGACGCCCCGCTTCGCACCATACCGCGCAGTGGAGCCGCCGCCGGCAACGTCCTCTCCGGCGCCCGCGCCAGCCATTAACAAGCTGGCCACGGCGGAACGCACGGCCATTCGTTAACGTCGCAAACCACTGCGATCTTCATGAGGCCCATTGCAGACGGACATCGATCGATTTCGATGCCGAAGACGGCTGCCGCAATAAGTGCTCAGGTTCTACGAGCTATGCTTACGGACCATGAGCCGCTTCCCATTGTGGGGCAGGCGTTTCCTTTCGGCATCATTGAGGTCCGAATGTCCATCGCAACCTCCCCGGGAACCACTGGCTGTGTCGCAGGACCGGATTCGCTCCCGTTTGTCATCGGAGAATCGGCAGAACGCGTACGATCCGCACTGTCACACTCAACCGGCCTGCTGGAACGTCTGCTCGGTGCATGTGAACGCAATCGCAGCCGCGCGATCGGGATCTCCCTCCTGCTGGCGACCGCGGTCGCGATTTTTGACCATCTGTCGGGCGACGAGTTCCCACTCATCATCTGCTATCTGCCCAGCGTGATCATGGTCTGCTGGGCGGGTCATGTTGCCGTAAGTGCTATCCTGGCCGTCGGCTGCTGTACCGGTTGGCTGGTCGACGATCTCCTGCTTCTGGAAGAACCGGGGCT
>JAHBXU010000573.1 GCA_019636315.1 Planctomycetaceae bacterium
GATGCTGTACTCAAGCTCCCCAGCCACCGCCGGCGCCTGCGAAAACGTCACCTCGACGGGGACTCCATCCTCGCGGATCGTGACGTCCTGCGAATCGACCACGACTTGTTCACTCGTGTCGGGATCGCGCCGAAGGAGCTCCACCGGCAAGGCCAGGGTTCCGCGGCCTTGAGACTCCAGCCATTCGGCCAAGCCGCTGGCCTGCAGGAGCGCCGTCAACTCAAAGGCGTCCCCCAGTTGTACGTCGGTCGGGACGATCAATCGCGCCAGCTGCAGGTTGACGGGAGGTTTCGCTCCGCCGACGCCCACGGCGATCAGCGGCACGCCGTCCCTCTGGGCTCGACGGTTGGCGGCGGTCACGTCGCGACCGACATTGTTGGCGCCGTCGCTGATGACGACGACCCCGGCAAGAGTTTGCGAGCGGTTCTCCGCCAGCAATTTATCAATCGAGTCTCCCAAACGGGTTGAGAGACCGGTCGGAACCAGAAGCTGATCCCAGTCCGGCGCCGTCTGCTGCACAGGACCATCGGGCGGCGTTGCGAGCGCCTCGCCGTCAACGGCCGTGCGGTCGACATCCCGCTTCGGCAGCCGCACCAGTCCGGTGGCCAGATCACTGTCAAACGTCGCCACGTCGACAATGTGCTGCTCGCGCAATTGGTCGAGTAAAGGGGAATCGGCAAGTAAATGCTTCACGGCCTCCCACCGCAGTTCCTGGTCGGCCGTCGAACCGGGTTCGGTCGGATCATGCGCCGGCTGTTGCATGGATGTCGAGGTATCGATCAACAACACCACCTGCGAGGGGCGGAACGATTCCTTCTGCGTACGATGATGCGGGTTGAGCGCGATGACCAGCACGACGGCCAGAGCCCCCAGTCGCAGAAGCAGCAACCAGAGTCGTTGCCACGTCCCCACGCGGGAGGCGTCCCGCCACAGGAACACCGTCACCAGCGCCAGCGTGAGAGCGAATCCTGCGAGAAGCAGTCCCTCCGGCACAGTCTCCGGGGGAAAGTCGATCTCCAGAACGCTCGTCGTCAAGACGTCGCCCGCCGTCGACCCGCTCCCGGTTGTGCCATTGGCCTGCAGCATCGTGAACTTATGAATTCGTTGATCAGTCGGCGGACACCTGGCGTTCGTCGTGCGGAGGATGCATGTCTTGATGAGACAGCAGGCCGCCTCTGCAGCAGCCCGCTGTCGTCAGTGATAACCGAGTCGATAGGCCAGCGCCTGTTCGCCGATAAAGAGCAGCAGCAATCCGGCCAGCAGCCACCAACGAACGTCCTGTCCGGGCGGCTGACTCCGCATCCAGTCGAACGCCTCTCCGTCCTGAACGGCAATTGTCACTTCATCGCCCGCCAGGCCCTGCAACGAGGCGGCCTCCGCAATCGCCAGCCGGCCTTCCTCCATCGGGACATTATACGCCATCCAGGTCTCCTCGGCCTGCTGCTGATGGTCTCGCCGCCGCACCACATAGATGCCGGGGCGGTCCGTCTCGCGGAAGATCGCGGTCCATTGGTCCGCAGCAGATTCCCCGAGATTTGTGGCAACGGCGCTGCCGGCGGCGGCCTCCGGCGAGGGAGCCCCTGCCTTGATCGTCAGCACTTCACCGTCCGGCATACCGATTTCAACATCCTCCTGATAGTTGCGCCGATCGAGGCGCTCAATGATCGGTTCTCCCACAGTGCGCCGCGGCTGCGCCCGGTCCCGCCGCGCGATGTGCTTCTGCAACTCCAGGTGCATGATGGCGTAACTGGGAGCTGCCAGGCCGTTGGCCCAGTCATTCCAGACCGTTCCGTCAGGTCCGGCGGCTGGACCGGCCGACGTCAGGAACGTCATGACGCGCCCTTCACCGTATGTATGCTCCAGGATGACCGGCTCGCGGTTGCGCAGACGGCCGACCACCTTGACGCCGGGAAACTCCGTCGAATCGGATTCGTCCCCCTTCAGCACCGGATAGTAGTGGTTGACCCGCACGACGTCGATGAACGGGTTGTCCTGCCCGCTGAGGATGCTGAAGACCGGGTGCGCCTCGACGATCAGATCCGGTCCCTGCACCCGATCAAGATGTTCCAGGGAACGAGGCGCTGCGGCCAACGGGACCGGAAAGAGCCCTTCGCCGCCGGCATACAGGGTCTCGTTGTAATAAGCCGGCCGCACGGTGTCTCCGACGAACCAGATGAGTCCGCCCCCAGCCGCCACGAAGTCCTGCACCGCTTTCAATGCGTCCGGCGGCAATTCGGACACGTTCACCAGGTAGATGGATTGGAACGCTCCCAGGTCGCGTCGCCGCATGCCTTCGACAGAATCGACCAGGGGCAGGTATCCGGTGACCGAACGGTTGGCTCCGAGGGCATCGGCGATGAACTGCGCTTCGTCGCGACCAAGGGTGCCGTCGACAATCAGGACATCGTTTTCCTGCGGGACGTCGATCGCCAGATAGCGAATGTTGTCCAATTCCAACGCGTCGGCATCGAGACCCACTTCGACAGCATGCTTTCCTGCGGTCGGAAATGTCACGCCGAATGACGTCTGCACCGATTCACCGGCCGGCACTGTTGCGAAGACGCGATTCAACGGGAGTCGATCGCCGTCCACCGAAACAGAGAGCCGGACTCCCTCCGCCTCGCGCTGGCCGAAGTTCTGCACGGTCACTCTCAAGTCGACCGGAATCCCCGCGGCTGCGACTTCGACGGCGCCGGTCAGTTCGGTAATCCCCAGGTTCTCGTGTGGTTCGTTGAGTGCGCGGATAAAGCTCAAGCTCACGCCCGCCTCCCCGAGAGCCGCAAGCGCTTCCCCCACGGCGGGACTGTCATTCCAGTCAAGATTGCGAAAGTCGGACAGCACGTGCAGGTATTGCGCGGCTGCGGGATCATCGGCCAGACGCTGCCGGGCCGCTTCCAGTCCCTCCAGGACGTCGACCCGCTGATGCGTGCACTCCAGCGCGTCCAACTTGGCCGTCAGTTCCTCGACAAACGGTTCGTTCAGATCCCGTTCGCCCAAGTTGGAGTAGGTACTGTCGGGCTGCGACATCAGCAGCAGGGTGAATCGTTGCGTGCCCGGCCGCCGCGCCCCTTCGGCCGCGAGACGGCGGACAATCGCCTTGGCCCGCGCAAATGCCGTTTCGTCCCCCATTCGGTCGCGCATGGAGCCGCTGTCGTCGAGCAAGACCACGTGATGCGCCTTGGCGCCTTGGAAGAGCGCCAATTGCCCCTGATCGAGAATCAGCCGCGCGATCAACAACGCAATCAACAGCACCATCAACACGCGAAACAGGAGCAACAACAGATGCTCGAAGAGAATCCGCCGCCGGCTCCTCTGCTCACTGGCGAGAAGGAACTCCATCGCCGCGAACCGCACCCGTCGATAGCGCAGACGGTTGAGCAGGTGAATGATGATCGGCAATGCGATCAGCGCCACGCCGGGCCAGAACAGGCTCGGATTCAGAAAGTGTTCGGCGATCCAGGGCGTGAAGAAGTTCATGCGGGTCCGTGCCGGCTCATCCGGAGAATTTCAGGCTGTTCACTGGTTTGCGGTTGTCACTCTTGCCGGTTGCGCCACGAGCGCCGCCGCAAAGCCGACAAGATCTCCCTGTTGACGGGCGATCTCTCCCAGGCGATCAAATCGACCGGCCTGCGCACACAAATCGGCGAAGGAAAACCGCGCGTCCGGTCCGAGGTTCGTCAGGTGGACCGCCGCCACATCGACCGCCTCATCCAGATGGTCTGACCGCACCAGCAGATCGACCAGCACGTACGCCAGGATCGG
>JAHBXU010000574.1 GCA_019636315.1 Planctomycetaceae bacterium
CGCGATCTCATGGGGACGAGTCGATTCGTGATCACCGTTCGGGGCCAGCTGCGAAACGACGTTCACGCGATTCGGCGGGGCGCCCCTTCAGGAAATGAGTGCCCGCCATGCCTGAACCGCTGCGACAGCGCTTTGCGACAACACGGGATTCCTCACGCTGAATCGGCGGAATCTGCTCTCTCAGCCGCTATCAGGAGGAACGTCCGTCGGTTGCCAATGTCGGCCCTGCGCCGACATCGCCCCAACGCACGAGGCGCCGCGATCGCACCAGCCGCATGAATCTTACTCGATCACGCAGAGAACTGCACCGCGCGGTCAGAGAGAATCTCTCCCTGAGCAGGGAGCCCCATTCCGCACGGACGTGTCACATCCGCGGTGCGCGCGAGCAGAAGACCCGTCGACAGCAGGCCCGCCCGGCGAGGGGGCGCCAGACGAAACGTCGCTATTTCCCCTGAACGCCTTCAACTTCGAGTGCGAAGTCCAGGGGGTGATCGGCCTGATGGTCCTGAGGCAACTCCACTTTCAGGGTTGTGTGCGAGTTGTATTGCGACGGGAGCGATTCGCGGCGGCCAAGCTGGACAATCGGATCTGAGGAATCCGGATCGGATTCGACAAAAGTGGAGATGGCCACCTCATGCAGGCCCGGGAGCGCCCCTGCGGATTCTCGCGTGTACTGAAGTTGGTAGCGGCCCTCTTCGTCCGTTTTGCCAATCGACGGACGTCCATTCTCCGGGCGGAAAATGACGCTCGCATGTGACAGCGGTTCGCCGTTCACGGTGACCGTCCCTTGCACGGGCACCAATTCCGGTCCTCTCTGCCCACAGCCTGCAGCCATCACCGCCACAGCAATCAGTGCCGTTGAAATTCTTCCTCGCCGCGTCTCCCAGCGCATTTTCAAACCTCGATTGCCAAGTCAGATCGTGCACCAATTTCACCCACCCCCACCGGAGATCGGTGGGGGAACGTCACTTGTTGCGAACCGTCAGAATTCGCCCAGCACCTCGCCGTCCGCCATCTGCCCGAGGTTTTGCCAGGTTCCGCCGTGGATGTTCTCGCTGATCAAGCGGACACCGCCGTCACCCATCAGAATCTGCGCCCCCAGGCCGCCGCGGCGGACCGAGCCGCTGTCCCCGGCGCCGCCCCCCGTGCGGCCCAACCCGCCGTGCATGCTGGCGACGGAGTTGTTGTTCAACCCGTTAATCAACCAGTCCGGATGGTTCTCAACACGCACGATCGTGGAGTATTTGTTTCCCGCATCGTTCGGTCCTCCGGCGACCTTCCCGACCCATACAACGCCCCGTCGTGATTCGGAACTGCCGCCGTCCCAGAACCGCTCCGCGATCATCATGGTATTGCTGGCGCCGTCGGTCAGATCGCGGATCCGTGCATCACTGTTGTACCAGAAGACGCCTCGCGACCCGCGCGGCGACTTGTTGGCGTAGTCGGCATTGGCCCCGCTGCCGGAGATCGCCGGGTACGACGAACGGGCATGTCCGTCTCCCACCCCGTCGCCGCCCATTGGCATCGCGGTGTGCAGATTCGGACTCGCTTCGGTCGGACACTGAAACACCGGCAGCACCGTGCGGGTGAAGGTGTTGGGAGTCGCAGGAAAATTCGCCCCATTGGGATTCAGACCTTCATAGAGAGCGGTCTGTTCGAGGAACGGCAGAATAAACACGCTCCACGCCCAACCTCCGGTCACCGCGGTTCGTCCCGGATTCGCCTCGCTCGGTGCGACGGCGGTGCCGTTATTGCGAATTGCTAATGTTCCGGGCGGAAACAGCCCGTGAGTGTCGTGGTAGTTGTGCAGCGCTAATCCGAGCTGTTTGAGGTTGTTGCGGCACTGAGTTCGCCGCGCCGCCTCGCGCGCCTGCTGGACGGCGGGCAGCAGCAGTGCGATGAGAATCGCAATGATGGCGATGACCACCAGCAGCTCGATGAGCGTAAAACCGCGAGTCCGTGCGTTCTTCTTCTGGAACATGAGAGCGTTGATCTTGTCAGGGGAACGCTCTCCCGATCGCGTTTTGGCGACGGCCGGCATGTCACAGATCGGAGAGCGAAGAGGGTCATCGGACGTTTCCGTCGCTCGCCGAATTCTGCCCGCCCGTGTTAAGACTTCGTGCAGATTGCGTGAATTCTCGCCGTCAATCGTGAACTGCCTGCCGCAGCACACAATCCGATCGTCATCGCGTTCTTCCTTCGGCATCGCGATAGGTCTGTCGTAGCAGCAGTCGCATTTCCTGCCACTGAATCTCGCGTGCCGCGAGAGCCAGCGGCGTCTCTGCATCAGCGGCGCATTCCTCGCACAAATCGACGAACGCCATGGGATCCCAGGTCCCGGCGCGATGGAGTCGTGATCTCCAGGCTGCCGCATCGCTTGGTTCGAGGGGTTGCAGAAGTCCTCCCGCGACGTGTGCGAGTTCCGCAAACACCGGATGGGAACCAACGTGCCGAAACCAGTACTTGGAATTGCCATAATCGGGCTCTCGCCGATGCATGATGGCATGCCAGTAGTCACCGGCCGCATGTCGGCCCTGACCTTCTATGCTTTGAGCCAACTGGTGGCCCGCTTCCAGAAAATCATGCATGATCAACAGGCCGGCGCGGAGGGCGACCGCATCAGCCGGAGAGGCTGGTGCGTCGACCAGTGAACGATCGGCAAGCTGGACTTCCAGCCACCGTCGGCCACGGCCGACATCCGCCGGCGCCAGTGGCGGTCGGACGGGGGGGACCTCGGGGTTTCCCCTCATCGCGTTACCCAGATGCAATACTTGCCCGCCGTCGACCTGCCGAATCAACCAGTCCCAGATCGGTGAATCGACGTCTCGGAACGAAACCCCATCAGACGTTGGACCGATGAGCCGATCAAGCGGCACCATGACGACGGCGTCGTCCTCCGGCGGGGCGCAGCGGACAGCCAACCCCGGCGGCAACTCACTCCAATCCCGTGCCAACTCACTGGAATCCCGCAACGGAAAGACGGAGATTTCCCGGATATTGCCCTGCAGCGCGGCTGACCCGCGAAACTGATCACAGTCCCGTTCCGAAGGCGCGATGATCAGAAACGCTGCGGTAGACGATGGATCCGCCCCTGCCGCCGACAGTGCCGAGTTCCACTCCGCGGGTGTGGCTCCAGCGACGGATTGGAAGCCGGAATTTGACTGGATGACGAGCTCCGGTCGCGTTTTACCCATAAGGACTGCGTTCGCAAGATATTGTTAATTAACCATTTACGTCAATTGTTCGGCCGCAGTCGCGGCATGGCAGCACCTTCTTGAGAAATTCCCCCGAACGCGTCGTTTTGTTCCTGACTTGCCTGGATTGCCTCATTGATAATGGCGTCAGGAGTCGATATTGCGTCGACAAATCTTTGACGCGTGGTGCTCGGATTGCTTCCAGTGCCATCATTCTCAGGTTAAGATTTCAGGTGCGACTGTAAAAGGGTGTTTCTCCGCTGCGCGGCTTTCAGGTTGGGTTCTTGGGCCGCAGGAGGGTGGAGTCACGCTGCATGACGCGGCGAAAGTGGGCGTACAGTCAGGCTGCCCAATTCATGGAGGTTTGGCGCAGCCCTTAATGAGGAGCGCAGCGACGGCATCGCGAGAACGCGAGGGACCGTCGATCTGCCAGAAGCGATATGGATTTGACTCCGCGCGGATACCACTTGGAAGCCACCACGTGGTTCTATCTGTCATTGGTGCTGATCCTGGCTGTGTTCTTTCGGTTCCACCGCGTGTGGTCCCTCCGGAATGCGGACCTCCTG
>JAHBXU010000575.1 GCA_019636315.1 Planctomycetaceae bacterium
GCCAATCACCGCTTTACGGAACGCATGTTCCTGTTCCGTTTCAATCGACCTCCACAACAGTCCGGTCAAGCGGTTGTCACGGAGTTGAGAGGACGTGTCGAGGGCTACCGCCAAACCGACGACAAATGCGTGCGGCCGCGATTGCAACGGCACGTCCCGCGCCGCTTCCGCCGCGCGACGGACATACACTTCCGTCAGCTGCTCGCCGCTGAGACGGAACGGCTTGCCATAACGTTCGGCAACGCGCTTGTCCGGCAATTGAATGTTGGATTCTGCGGCCGCGGTCACGGCGTTCAGCACGTGCCGCACATGCACGACAAGCGGTGAAATTGCCGGAGGAGTTGCGCGCGGGGGCGCGGTCAGGTTCAGTAACTTCAAATACGCTCCGCCGGCCGGGTCGTCTGGCATCAATTTGGCCAGTTCCGCATAAAGGGGTCGCAGGCGTGCCTTGGTCTCCGGGCGAAATTCCCACGCACCGCGCACTTTGCCTGCCCGTAATTCCTCACCGACGAGATAAACAATCATCGTATTGAGGGGATCCAGCCCGATGCGAAATCCGGGAGAGCCAGCCAGTCCATCCGCCAGTGCGGGTCGCATGACGGAACTCCACTCCGGACTGTGAGCCGCGCCCAGGTAATGCCCTAATTCGTGCACGAGGACTTCCAGCTGCGCTGCCTCTGAAAGTGTCCGTTGGCCCCCCTCTCGCACGAGAATATGCGAATGCAACGGGAACCGCGTGGCCCCGAGTCGTTCTCGCGAGCGGCCTACTTGCGTTGAGAACCCAATGGCCAGCACGCCCGGCTCCACTTTGACCTTTCGTTCGAAGTCGTACAGCAACGCCTCGAAGTCGGTGACCCGGTTGATCGACTCCCAGCGCTCGACGCTGACGACATCGAGACGCACATGCGCCGCCTGTTCGATGATTGCAGACGCCGCCTGGACCCGCTTGCGCAAGCGCGGTTCCGGATCGACACGTGTGTCGAGTTCATCATCAATGAGAATCTTGACGGGGATGCGACCGACAGACGCAGATTTTCCGGGCGGAGGCGAATCGTCCGTGGCGGCTGGTTTCTCAAGCGGTTGACGCGGGGTCGACAATCCGATCTCTTCAAGCACAACGCCGTCCGCCCCCTTGCCGAAGTAGTAGATTCCCTCCGGCCGCAGTCCGTAGGCGTCTGAATCCTCACGGCGCAGCCATAAGTCTTCATCACCCGAGAGCGGAATCGGCACACACTGCTGCGGCTGCAAGCGGTGCGTGGCGCCCGCATCGCCGCCCACACCGATGTCAAAGGCGACGACCTGATTCGTTCGGTTGGCGATGACCACAACGGTTTCCGCGGCGACGGCAACGTGCGTTGCGATCACCAGTCCACCGCCGACGGCAGTGAGCGTGATCCGCCGGCAACCAGCCAGGAATCGTCGGAATGCAGTCAAACGGCAATCCTTCGCAAGGCGGAGCCAATCAATTCACCTGGCACATGTTGAGCTTGAGCGCTGGTGACCAAGGCGGTGTTCCAAGTCTTGTTCCATAGTGTACCGACATGCAACTCCCGCGACACGATCAGGATCTCAAACAGACGCGCGATGCCCGGCAGGGGCTCAAGTCACGTGGCTTCAAGAACACGATTGACGCCGGCCCCGGGACGGTTTAGGATAAATCCGTCTGGTGGCACCTTCTCAAGAATGTGTATGCACGTCATGCTTCGGCAGTATCCGTTTGGCCGGTTTTGGGCGCAGTTTTGGTCGTTTACGACCGAGACGGGATTCCCGTGCCGAGGGACGGCCGACTAAACCAGCGGCCCCAACACAAATAACCTCAGGCCCTGAAATCCCGGTGATTTCAGGGCCTGTTTTCGTTTTGCCACCGTCTTCACTCGTCCCATTGCAACCGGCACACGCAGGAGTTACGCGAATGATTGTCGTCATGAAAAAAGGCAGCAGCCCCGAGGCCGTGCAGCGAATGGTTGGCCGAATCGAAGCGATGGGACTGAAGGCCCATGTCATCATCGGGACGGAGCGCACGGTTGTTGCCGCCATTGGTGAAAAGCGTGACGGCGAACGCGAGACTTTGGAATCCTGCGAAGAGGTCGAAAAAGTGGTTCCGATCTTAGCGCCCTACAAAGTGGCGAGCCTTGAGGCGAAACGCGAGCCGACAGTTGTTGAAGCACTCGACTTGAAGATTGGCGGCGGTGCGATCGGCGTCATTGCGGGGCCGTGCTCCGTCGAGAGTGAAGAGCAGATCCTGGCCTCCGCCCGGCAGGTACGTGCTGCCGGCGCCAAAGGATTGCGGGGTGGTGCGTTCAAACCGCGAACCAGTCCGTACGCCTTCCAGGGGTTGAAGGAGGAAGGACTTAAGTTGCTCGCCGCGGCCCGCGATGCGACTGGATTGGCGATCGTCACCGAAGTGATGACGCCGCATCATGTCGAACTCGTCTGCGAGTATGCCGACGTCCTGCAGATCGGCGCCCGTAATATGCAGAACTACCACCTGCTGCAGGCCGTCGGGGAGACGGACAAGATCGTGCTGCTCAAACGCGGTCCGTCAGCAACCATGGAAGAGTTCCTGCTGGCGGCCGAATACATCCTCGATCAGGGAAACCAGCGGGTCGTCTTGTGCGAGCGAGGCGTAAGGACATTCGAAACGCACACCCGCTTCACCTTGCCCCTGGCGAGCGTGCCCTATCTGCAGGAGCGGACGCATCTGCCGATCGTTGTCGACCCCAGTCACGGGACAGGGATCGCCTCACTGGTCCCGCCCATGTGTGCGGCATCCATTGCTGCGGGCGCCGACGGATTGATTGTCGAGGTGCATCCGGATCCATCGCGGGCGATGAGCGACGGGGCGCAATCATTGACGCCGGACGCATTCTCCCAGGCGATGGAGCAATGCCGCAAAGTCGCGGCTGCCCTGGGACGGACAATGTAGTCCTCCGACCGCGCGGGAATGACTGCGCCTGCGCGGCCAGTTCGTCAGGCTAAGTGGGCGGATCGGGCGGGCGCCGATCTTCCAGCGAGCGGCTCAGCGATGTCAGCAGCGAGTGCACATTCGCCGCCGCCATGTACACGCGATTCGAAACGGCGGAGCGCGGGTAAATATTCGTAATGAAGTCGAGGCAGAACTCAGTGCCCGAATGACGGATCAGTACGGCGTTCGCATAACGTCCGCTGAGCATGTCATCGGGCAGACGCAAGTCGTCGTAAATCTGTTCGATCGGGGGACCGGTGAGCACCGACTCCTCCCCCGGCCGCGCGGAAGCGGCCGGTGTCCCACTCTCAAAGCCTTCACCGGCGATCCCCTGAAAACTCCCGGCATCGCCGACCGGTGGAGCCGCGATCCGCGTCAACTCTTCGGTGCCGGGTTCATGAATGACGTCGGATGCAGCGGCGGGAAGTCGCAGCTTCGGGGGGCGGGGCAGTGGACCGAACCGCCCTTCATAGTTCGCCACGTTCTGCTCCAGTGCACGGACAAACTGTCCGACCACCGGGCGCGGGAGCACCACACGGGCCACGATCCGCGGAGCTTCACTGAGCCGCATCACGAAGTCCAGGACGTACTCGAACGGTCCAGTCAAAACGAGGACCGCGTTACAGAAGACTCCCTGACCAACATCGCCTGGCACCCGAGCGCTCAACTGCGAGTACCGCACTTCTCCGCGCAACGGTTGGTCGCGGGGATCGTCCGGTTCGTGGTGTGAGGGCTCGGGCATGGAGAGGCAGGC
>JAHBXU010000576.1 GCA_019636315.1 Planctomycetaceae bacterium
GAAGTTGAACTTTTTGAGGAAGAGTTTGCAGCGTATTGCGGAGTGCGGTTCGCCGTCGGCGTGGCGAACGGGACGGAAGCGCTTCACCTCGCGTTACGTGCGCTGGATGTCGGACCCGGAGACGAAGTCATCACGGCCGGCAACTCGTTTGCGGCGACGTCGCTGGCGATCGTTTATGCCGGAGCGACGCCCGTGCTGGTGGATGTCGATCCGACGGATTTCAACATCGATGTCTCATTGATCGAAGAGGCCATCACGCCGCGCACGAAAGCCATTTTGCCGGTCCACTTGTACGGCCAGGCGGCGCGGATGGACGAAATCCGCCAGATTGCGGATCGGCATGGACTCAAGGTCGTCGAGGATGCTGCACAGGCGCATGGGGCGGAACTGCTCGGCCGACGGGCGGGATCGTTCGGCGACGCGGCCGGCTTCAGCTTTTACCCCGGTAAGAATCTGGGCGCCTTCGGAGACGGCGGTGCGATCGTCACCGATAACGAAGCGGTCTACGAACGGTTGAAGCTGCTGCGCAACTATGGTCAGCGCGTCAAAAACGTGCACTCGGAGCTGGGATTCAACAGCCGTCTCGACACGCTGCAGGCCGCAGTGCTCCTCGTCAAGCTGCGTCACCTGCCCACCTGGACCGAACAGCGCCGGGCAGTCGCGGCATGGTACGGCGAACTTCTCGCTGAGGCCGACGTCGTGCGGCCCGTCGAACGCGACGACGCCCGGCACGTTTATCACCTGTACGTTGTGAGGCATCCGCAACGCGACGTCCTGATCGACGAACTTCGAGAGCAAGGCATCCAGTGCGGCGTCCACTACCCGCATCCCCTGCATCAGGCGGCGCCCTTCCGCGACTGCCGCACGGTGCCGGACGGACTGCCCGTTTGCACGCAATTGGCCCAAGAGATCGTTTCACTCCCGATGTATCCCGAACTGACGCGCGCCCAGGTCACGCGCGTGGCCGCGGCCGTTTGTGACGTGTCAGCCGCGACATCGCCCGTTGAGGTCTGAGTCCTTGTCCACGTTGTTACAACGTCTGTTGATCGCCATCGCGATTCTGGAGATCCCACTTCAGATCGATACGTACCTGTTCTATCACGAATGGGACGCCGAGTTCGGTGCGCTCGGAGGCATCAACGTGTCAATGACGACGCTGGCGTTGATTGCCCTGTACGGGCTGTGGCTGGTGGAAACCGCACTCACTTCCCGGCAGTTGCCTCGACGCATCACCTGGGGCGTCCCGCTCCTTCTGTATATTGGCGTCGTGAGCCTGTCGGCCGTCGTCGCCGAGAAGTGGATCCTGACGTTCTTTGAAGTGACGCTGCTGGTGCAGGCGTATCTGCTGTTCTTCTATGTCGCCAATCGCGTCACAACGAAAGGCGACGTAACGTTCCTGATCGGCTTGTTCGCCGTCAGTCTGGCGGTGCAAGGGTTCATTATTGGCGGCACCTTTCGATTGGGTGGGCCTCGCGAGATCGGTCTGGGGCCAATGGCCATCTCCATCTCTCCGGAGGGGCGCCCGTGCGGGACGATCTCGTCGCCCGTCCTCGCCGGCAGCTTTCTGGCACTGCTCTTTATGCCGGTGGGCTGCCTCGTGACAGTTCCTGTGAGGCGGCGCCTGCAGGTGCTTGGATTTCTGGGAGCCACACTCGGAGCTCTGGGGATCGTGCTCACGCAGACGCGCGGGGCAATCATCACCATGACGGTGGCGAGCCTGATCTTCTCAGCCGGGATGCTGGTGAGAGGCTGGCTACCGCGATGGACGCCGGTGGCCGCACTGGTGATCGGCGCCGTGATCTCTGTTCCGCTGTTGATGGTCTTCCAGAACCGCGTGCAGGATGGAGACGGTGGATCGGCGGAGGCCCGCGTGCACCATTATGGCATCGGGATGCACCTCATTTCAGAGCGGCCGCTGCTGGGATATGGAGCGGGAAATTGCCATCTGGCGGCTCAAAATATCGCCAGCAGCAGCCCGTATCGTGCGGAATGGTTTTACACAATTCACTCCAAGTACCTGCTGGTCTGTGTGGAGACCGGACTCCTCGGACTTGGGGCGTTCACGCTGTTTCTGCTGACGACCCTCTGGCAGGGTTGGCGCGTCTGGCGCCTGGGAGACCGGGTCCTTTCGCCTTTCGCGCTGGCCATCGCAGCTGGAATCGCGGGGCAGTTGATTCATATGGGAGTTGATGTTTTCAATTCCCGCCAACTGATCCAGACACTCTGGTGTTGCGCGGGGATCATTGCCGGCATTGAACACATCCTGACGTCGGCCGCGCGGCCTCACATCACTCACAACACGCTTCGATCGGACTACGTCACCGGCCATGCCGCCTAGCGACGCCTCACGAGTCTCGCGGAACACGCTCATGCTGTTGATCGGAACAGCATGCCGGCTCGGGTTCTCGTTTGTGTTTGTGATTTATGTTGCGTCGCTGCTGGGCGTTGACGGGTTCGGAACATACTCATTGGGCGTCCACTACTTTGAACTGTTTGTGAGCCTCACGGCGGCGGCCATTGGGATCTTTGTGACGCGCGAAGCCGGCCGCCGGCCGCATCGGCTGTCGCCACTGCTCAGTCAAGCGATCGTTCTGGTCATCCTGCTCTCGTTTGTTTCGGCCGGAGCCATGATTGGCCTGGGGCGCCTGCTCGGATACTCCATCGATACGCAACGTGTGCTGCTGATCGGGTCGCTGGCCGTGCTCCCCGCGTCGATTGCGGTGGTCTTCGAAGCGGCCTTCGTTTCCCTGGGGCAGGCGCATCTGGTCACGAGCGGAACGGCCCTGGAGAGCATCATGCGGATCGCCGTGAGTTACCTCGCACTGCGAAGCGGAGGCAGTCTCGCGGCCCTGTTCTGGATACTGGTCGGGACGCGGAGTGTGCTGGTGTTGTTCTATGGCTGGAAACTGGGGCGGCGGATTCCATTGCGTTGGGATTTTCGCCGGCGCCGCTTCTGGATGTTTGCTTCCCGTTGGCGCGTGTTTGCCGCGGAGAACTGGCTGGCGACCGTTTACACGAGCCTTGACGTGGTCATTCTCTCCGCCTTTCACGGTGAGACAGCCGTGGGCGTTTACACCGCGGCGCTCAAGGTGGTGAGACTCGGCTCCATGGCCGTGAAATGCTATACGACGGCCGTCTTCCCCGTTCTGGCCCGATGGTACGTCCAGTCGCGGGATGCGTTCGATCAGCTCAATCGCGATACGCTACGAATTCTGTTGGCCGCAATGCTGCCGGCCGCGACAATTATCGCCGTGTTTGCGGAGCAAATTGTCGGGCTGCTTTTCGCGGACAAGTACGCCGACGCCGTGCCGGTGTTGCGGGTTCTCGCGTGGGTCATGCTGCTCGAATCTCTCAATCCGTTCCTTAGCCATATGTTGTTTGCGAAGGGACAACAGCATTATTCGATGCGTGTCGCCGCGATCAGTCTTGCGGTGAACTTTACGGCGACGATATTCCTGGCCTCACGCTGGGGAAGTGTCGGGGCGGCGTGCGGCATGCTCGTCGGGGCGCTCGTCGCCTGCATGACCTATTGTTATTACGGACTCGATCGGCAGGACGCCGTCGCCCTGATGGTCGTGGCCGCGAAGGTCGCCGTTGCCGCGGCCATCCTGGCGGCAGTGGTTCTTCTGGCGCCCGCGAGTTGGGCCGTCCCGGCGCTGGCAGCCGCGGCATTGATTTACCTGCGGCTCGTGACGCTCCTTCGTGTGGTCACGGCG
>JAHBXU010000577.1 GCA_019636315.1 Planctomycetaceae bacterium
GGCCACTTATGCGATGCGGGATTGTCTGGAGATCATGCAGGGGATGCAGATTCCCGTCGAACAGATTCGAGTCTCCGGCGGGGGGGCCCGGAGCGGGTTCTGGCGACAGTTGCAGGCGAACATCTATGGACATTCCGTCGTCACCATCAACGCCGAAGAAGGTCCGGCGTTCGGTGTGGCCTTGCTGGCGGCGGTCGGCACCGGCGCGTATCGGTCCGTCGAGGAGGCGTGTCGGGCGACCATTCGCGTCGTTGGAGAAACCGCCGTCGAGCCGGCGGCGGCCGCATGTTATCATCAGGCGTACCCGATTCAGCAGCAGTTGTACCGATCATTGCGACAGGATTATCAGGCGATTGCCCGTTTCGTCGCTTCCCAACACTGATCGCGGTGAACGAATTCGGGAACCACGTTCTCCGGAATCCGATGGCCAAACGGTCCAATCACTATGACGTGGCCTTCGAGCAGTTTCTCCGGCTGCTGCGCAGACCTTATGTCTCCGTGAATGAGACTCGTCGGGCACTATGCCGGGACGACTCTCTGAAGTCGATGGACTTCATCGTCTATTCCGGCAGGACGCAGAACCTGCTCGTGGACGTTAAAGGCCGCCGGTTTCCCTCGGGCAACGGCAGTCACCGCTGGGAGAACTGGGCGACGCAGGACGATATCGATTGCCTGCTCAAGTGGCAGGAGGTCTTCGGGAGCGGTTTCCGCGCGCTTCTGGTGTTCGCGTATCATGTCGTCGCGACGGATCACGACGCGGGACTCGAACCGTGCCACACGATTCGCGACCGCACGTATGCGTTTTTTGGCGTATGGGCCGATCAGTATGGCGACGCCATGCGACAACGTTCGCCGCGTTGGGATACGGTGTGGCTGCCGGCCCAGCCCTTCGCCCGGTTGCGGGCGCCCATCTCAGAGTTTCTCTAACTCAAGGTGCATGATCCGGTCACATCCGGAATCAGGAATCGATCAAGTGCCAGGTGACAAACGTCAAATCAGGAACAAACGACAAGGTGAGATTTGGGTCTTGACGTTTGATACTTTGGAATGAGCAAGGCGGCACAATTGCGCGTAGGGATCAAGAAGGGAAAGAGCGTCGACATGCAGACTCCAGCCGATCGCCGCCGTCACTCTCTCTGGCTCGAGACGGCACGCGTGTTGCGCGCTCTGACGGTCGGGGCGGGAATCGTTCATTTCGTGGCCGCGATGGCCGTCGCGCAGCCACCGGGCGGTGACGCAGGAGCGGGGGAGGGTGTGACGTTCGTGACCTCCACCCGCAGTTGGATCTTCGACGGCCTGATTGTCGGGGCGTTGTTCGCGCTGGCCCTGGTGGTAATCTGCCGTTCAAGCCGCCGCAATTGACGCCGCGGCCGCTGCTCCCTAGTCGCTGATCCTGGTTCCCTACTCGCCGCCCGGCGCCGTCAGCGGCCGGCCGTTGTGCTGCGGACCCAGCGAGAGTAGATACGGCGCCGCGCGGCGGCTCCACCGATCGGCGCTGAGGTAGCTTCCAGCTGCGTCACCAAAGCACGACCGTAGCATGTCGGTGTCGATAATCCCCGGATTGAGCGGGACGGCCGCCATGCCCGCGGGAAGTTCCTCCGCCAGCGCCTGGGTTAATCCTTCGATGGCCCACTTGCTCGCGCAATAGGGGGCGACCTCCGCCGAGACCGAGCGGCCCCAGCCGGAGCTGAAGTTCACGATCACGCCGCGCTTCCGGGTGACCATTGCCGGGAGAAAATGGCGGAGCACGTGATAGGTCCCGAGGACGTTGACATTCAGAACCGTGGCGAATTCGTCAGTCGGAACCTCCCACAGGGGGGCATTGCTGTTGATCACCGCGGCATTGTTGAGCAGGAGATCTGGAACTAGACCGTCTTTCAATAGCGATTCCGCCCAGCGGCGGACGTCCTCCTCCCGCGAGACGTCGACGGCGGCGAACCGGTGCGGGTCCCCGCATTCCTGCTGGAGAGCCGCAATTCCCTCCGCCGAACGCCCGCAGCCCAGGACCAGACATCCCGACTCGCAAAAGCGGCTCACCATCGCGCGGCCCAATCCGCGCGTCACGCCTGTCATTAAGACAACCCGCGTCTCCGGTGCATCCTTCATGTCGCGTGCCTCACGGCATCAGTGCTCGATTTGCGGCCAGTAGGTCTCAAAGTTCCAATCGGGGCTGTTTTCATGATCGTGGCACTTGATGCACACTTTCAATTCGGCATCTGCTTTTCGAATTCTCATGGCGGCCCGCTCGACAAGCAGTTCGGCTTCGGCCGCGCCGGCCTCTTCCAGTTCGATGTGCCGACTCGCCGGCCCGTGGCAGTTCTCGCAGTGCACGCCCTTCAATTGCGGCGTCTTGTCGGCACTGAGGAAGCCGCTCTCAAACCGCAACACTTCCTGCGGGTCCCAGCCGGCCGTGTGGCAGCAGATGCATTCGGGATCATGAATGCGGTCAAACCGCACGCGGCTCTTGAGCGATGGGTCGTCGCTCGCCTGAGCGTAGGCGACGGTGAGACTATCGAAACCGTGCTGATGATGTTCCGAGCCTTCCCAGACGGCATACGCCTCAGCGTGGCAGTCGGCGCACTTCTCTGAGCCGACAAAGCGGACATCCGGACCACGTGGGTGGACGATCGATGGCTCATTCTCCACCAGGTTCTCGGCCTGAAGCTGCTCCTGATAGACTTTCATGAATTCGTCGATCGCTGCCGCATGACCGAATCGGAAACGGTCCAGCTCCACCACATCGAAGCGGAATCGTTTTCCGTCCGCCGCATCCGGATAGAAGCCGACGACGCCGCAGTTCTTCCCTTTCGTTCCCACACGCAGCAGCAGTGAGTTTCCGATCGGCTCCGGCTGTCCGTCCGGATCCTCCGGCCCGCCGGCTGTCACGACGAGGTCGAACATCGGAAACGCCCTGGCCAGTTCGCGGCTCTCGTCCGGCCTGGCGTACGACAGCAGCAACAGGATGTCCGGCTTCTCCGCCCGCATTTCGTCCACAACCGTCGGCAACACGTCGCGGGGCGGATCGACGCGAATCGAGAACTCGTCCGGATTGATTCCGTCCGGAAACAGGTCCTTCAGGTAACTGGCGCCCAGGATGGACGTCACGGCGATCTTGACGTCGCCGACGGTGACGATGCGGTATGTGAGCGGCGTCCCGATGTCCCGCGTGCCAAACAGCGTCACGTTGGCGGAGACAAACGGCACGTCGAAATTGGCCTCGGCGTTCGTCCGTGTGACCCACTCAAACAGCCGGTCGGGGCCGAGTCGCAGGTCTTCCGGACCGAGGCCGAGGCCGCGATAGCCGATGCTGTTGAGCGCGTCCCGCGTGAATTCAAACTTGAGTTCGCTCTGCCGGCGCGTCCGCTTGACGACGCCTCCCAGGTCGAAGCCCGTGACGGGCCAGCCGCGCGCACGAAGCTGGTCCGCCAGTTCGGCCCGTCGGGACAATCCACCCGACTGGCGCTCCGAACAACCGCAAGGCTCCAGGTGGCCCTGCTGCTCGCCGGTCAGCAGGATGGCCGCGGCCGGGGGCGTCCAGCCAGGCAGGAGTGGAGCGGCGGACTCGGCGGCGGTTCCTGTGGACCGCGATGCAGCAACCGGCTGGGACGCTTGCGCCGCGGGTGCCGTTGCGTCCGTCACCGCTTCCGATGGTTTCGCCGGCGCGGCCGTTTCATCTGAAGTGGTCGATCCATCGACAGGAGCGGGGGCGGG
>JAHBXU010000578.1 GCA_019636315.1 Planctomycetaceae bacterium
CCGAATCGAACCGACGCGGCCGAGCCGTCGTTCGACGTCCTCGCCGCCGCTCCCGTCCGTCGCGTCGATCCGCTGAGCGATCCGGCAGCCGGACCGCAAGCCCCACTTCCCGCCGCGTCGTTCAACGTCTTCGCCCGCCCCCCCGCGCCGCTCGCCGCGCTCCAGTTCGACGTGTTCGACTGCCGCCAGACCCATCGAACAAGCTGCCACTGCCGGGAGACGGGAGAATGTCACTGTGGCGAGCGTTGCCCCTGCGTCGAGGAAGAGGAGCCGATCACCGACTACGTGGAGATCCACACCCGCGACGGCTGCGGCCCGTGCGAACGGTTTCGGGCGGGTCCGCTGGTGGCCTTGAAGAAGTGGAACTGGCGAATCGGCCCGCACGGGCACGTGCGGATCATCAAACACGCGGCCGACTGGCACGAACCAGTCCCGCAATTCCGCTTCCACCGCGCCGGCAAAGAATTCGCCCGCCGCACGGGCTATCTGACGGAATGGCAAATCGCCCAGGAGTTCGAGGGATCTCGCTGACGCTATCAAAAAAACACACTCCCCCGCCGGAACGCCCGACGGGGGAGTGGCTGCCATGATGCAGGTATCGCTAACGTCACGACACCCGCTCCCCTATGGTTGTCCAAGCGAAGAACGGGCGTCGTTGTTACAGGCAAAATCCAAAAAATTTGAAAAACTTTCCGAAGCCAGGCGAGCCGTGGGTGTCAGCCCACGGTTTCTCTGTTTTCTTACTCGTCGGTCACGCACCCTTCGCTGGCCGTCTTGACCGTCTTGATGTACTTGTGCAACGTCCCGCGGGTCGCCTTGAACGGAGGGGCCTGCCAATCGGCTTTCCGCTTCGCCAGCTCTTCGTTCGACAGATCAACGTCGATGCTGTTCTTCTCCGCGTCGATGGTGATTTTATCGCCATCCTGAACCAGCGCGATCGGCCCGCCCAACTGAGCTTCCGGGGTCACGTGCCCGACGATGAACCCGTGCGAGCCACCCGAAAATCGCCCGTCGGTAATCAACGCCACGTCGCTTCCCAGCCCTGCTCCCATGATGGCAGAAGTCGGCGTGAGCATTTCCGGCATTCCCGGTCCCCCTTGCGGCCCCTCATAACGGATGATGATCACGTCACCCTTCTGGATCTTCTTCTGCTCCAGACCATGCAGCATGTCCTCTTCCGAATCGAACACGCGGGCCGGACCGGTGAAGATCAAACCTTCCTTCCCCGTGATCTTCGCCACCGCTCCCTAAGGGCAGAAATTCCCACGCATGATCCGCAAATGCCCGCTCGACTTGATCGGCTTCTCCACCGGATGAATCACCCGCTGATCGGCCGCCAGATCGTTCACCTCCGCCAGATTCTCGCCCAGCGTCTTGCCCGTCACCGTCATGCAGCTACCGTCGATGAAGCCCTTTTCGAGCAGATACTTCAGCACGGCCGGAGTTCCGCCGACGTGGTGCAGGTCTTCCATCACGTACTTGCCGCTCGGCTTCAAATCGGCGATGTAGGGGACGCGATCGGAAACCTTCTGGAAGTCGTCGATCGTCAGCGGAACGTCGACCGAGCGGGCCATCGCGATCAGATGCAGTACCGCGTTGGTCGAGCCACCAAGCGCCATGACAATCACCATCGCGTTCTCAAACGCGGCGCGGGTCATGATGTCTCGCGGCTTGAGATCAAGTTCCAGCAACTGCCGAATCGCCTTCCCTGCCGCCACGCATTCCCCCTGCTTGAGCGGATCCTCCGCCGGAATCGACGAGCTGTACGGCAGGCTCATGCCCAGGGCTTCAATCGCCGACGACATCGTGTTGGCGGTGTACATTCCACCGCACGCCCCCGCGCCGGGGATGCTGCAACGGATGATCTCCGCCCGCTCCTCTTCGTCGATCTTGCCGGTGATGTATTCGCCGTAGGCCTGGAACGCGGAGACGACGTCGAGCTTGGGATGCCGGGGGGTGCAGCCCGCGCGGATCGTTCCGCCGTAGACCATGATGGCGGGGCGATTGAGCCGTCCCATGGCCATCAGACAACCCGGCATGTTCTTGTCGCAACCGGGGATGGCGATTAGGGCATCGTACCATTGGGCGCCCATGACGGTTTCGATCGAGTCGGCGATCAGGTCGCGGGATTGCAGGGAAAAACTCATCCCTTCGGTTCCCATGGAAATGCCGTCGCTGACGCCGATGGTGTTGAACCGCATGCCGATCAGGTCGGCCGCCGTCACCCCTTCCTTGACCTTCTCGGCCAACTGGTTGAGGTGCATGTTGCAGGTATTGCCTTCGTACCAGACCGAGGCAATACCGACCTGCGCCTTGTTCATGTCCTCCGGCGTCATGCCAGTCCCGTACAGCATCGCCTGCGAGGCCCCCTGCGACCGAGGCTGGGTGATGCGAGCGGAGATTTTGTTGAGTTGATTTTTCGAAGCGGCGGTCGTTGATTCGGCGGAGGACTGAGCCATGAAAACAAACCTTCCAGAGTGCGATATCAGAGCAAATGTTGCCGGGGTGAAGTTGGTAAAATCAAACAGGGTGGGGACCAGAATAGCGGCTGGCCATCGAAACGGAAGCGAGCCCGTGGGACAGATCTTCCTGTTCCAGGTGGGACCGACATTTCTGACTGTCTCATTTCTGGGGTGGGACAGGCATTCCAGTCTGTCAGACATTCTGACGACAATTCAGGTTCATTCAAAGCCAACCCACGTCCCCGCTGGTAGGCCGGACCGATCCACGGGAGTTCCGGCGGAATCGATTATCCACTCGCCAGGAAGCACGTCCGCTGCATTTGGGAGTCCAGCCGTTGGAGTACAGCCTTCAGGCTGCTTCCGGTTAGTTTCGCGTGGAGAACGTGATTCCTAAGAAGACAAGCTGAAGCTTGGACTCCAACACAAGCTGATGGGGTGGGGTTTCTGAAAGTTGCGTCAGGAAAGATTGGCCAGTGAGGCCGGCAAGCCTTCGTGGACCGAGGGATAACGGAGCGATACGTCCAGTTCGAGTTTGATCCGGGTATTGCGGCAGCGTTTGTTGAAGTCGTTTTCGTCGCGAGGAGTGCGGCGGGACGATGGGGAATCCTGCGATGGTTGAGCCTCTTGCGATGGCCCAGCTTCTGGCAAAAGCGGCCTGACCCGTGAGTTGTGAGCGTTGGCAGCCGCGTCGGAAAAAAGGGGCGGGGGGGCGTCGACGAGTTTCGCGAGCAGGCTGTAGTATTCGCGGCGTGGGAGCGGACGATCATCGGAGACGAGATACGAGCGGCCCGCGCGACCCCGCTCGTCGCAGGCGAGCACGGCATGGACGGCATCATCGACGTGAATCAGATTCAACCAGGCGTCGGGATTTCCTCCGATCGGAATCCGCTGGCGTAGCGACTCGACCCGCTGCAACAGTCGTCCTGGGCCGTAAATGCCTGACAATCGAAGGATTCTTGCATCCAGACCGGCCGTGCCAGATTCGCCGACCAACCGCTCTGCGTCGAGACAGATTCTTCCGTTCTCGCGGACTGGCTCGCAGGGGGAGTCTTCATCGACCCATTCGCCGGATGTTTGACCGTAGACGCTGCTGCTGGAGATAAAGATGATGCGGCAGGCGCGGGAAGCGATTTCCGCCAGGACGTTCGCCAGTCCGTTGCAACTGACTTCGCGATGGGTTCGCCCGCTGGTGCGATCGAAGCCGACGGC
The DNA here is from genome assembly GCA_019636315.1 of Planctomycetaceae bacterium. GTDB lineage: Bacteria > Planctomycetota > Planctomycetia > Planctomycetales > Planctomycetaceae > JAHBXU01. The sequence continues at coordinate 3,672 of JAHBXU010000578.1, forward strand.
ATAGAGAACGGTGTCGATGTCGGGAATTTGGC
>JAHBXU010000579.1 GCA_019636315.1 Planctomycetaceae bacterium
AGGCCGGTCGCAATCAGCGTGGCTCCGAACAGCGCCGTAATGAGCCAGGGTTTGTCCACATCGCGATCCTGCTGGCCGCCCGGCGTGCATCGCCGATTCGTCGCACCCATTGGTGATGCAGGCGATCATATCGGTTCGGCCCCGTCAACGCATGCCTTGGCGACATTTGGAGACCGGGTCAGTTTCGTTGCGACATGATTTCGCGGGCGCCATGCTCTCACGTCGAGTGACAGGTCAGCACGCCGGCAGCCCGCAGGACATGGTGACGCGGCTCAGGCCGCGACGGCATGCCACTCGAGACTCTCATACTTCCTCGATCCGCTCCCCCACCCGCGAGACGGGCTTGCCGGTGCATCACTTGATGTGATCAATGCACGGATCGAAGCGGTCGAAGACGCGAGCCGACAGGATCACAAGGCCGGCGCCGACGGCAATCATCATCGCCCAGAGACCAGCCGCAAACAGCAGGCGGTGATCTCCCAGACCGGAGATCACGGGGAAGTCGCTCATGCGGCGGCAGCTCACCGCCCACAGATACACAAAAGCGATTGCTGTCGCGAACAACAGCCCCTTCGCCGTGAACGTCAAAGTCGCACGCACAAATGGCTGCAGTCCCTCTTCACTCTGGCGGTACGGGTACATCAGGTAAATCAGATTGTCGAGTCCGAAGATGACGACGTTGAGCGGAATAATCATCAACAAGGCATTGACGGCGATCGTGAGCGGGACCGGGCAGACGAGGAAGGCGATCGCCAGCACGAACACCTGCAGCATTGTGCTGAGTACGATGGGCGTCGCCAGTTGGCCGACGACAATCGCCAGCGGCCGGACCGGTAGCGTCTTGAGGATCGGCAGGCGGTCGTAATCTCTCCGGAAATCAAACTTCAGTGCCGCAGGAAGCAGCAGGAACGAATACAGGCACAGCATGCCGGCCACATTCAGGAACGTCTCGATCGACTCGCCGCGTTCGATGAGCGGCAGGCAGGACAGTGCCGCCGGCACGCCGAGCGCCAGCAGCAATCCCGTTTGATACTTGCGAACCCCCTGCCATTGTCGCCAGGCGATAGGACCAGCGCCGCGCACGCGCGCGACCAGCGGCAGTCCAGAAGGCTCGGGCGTTGCTCGTCGGCGACTGCGCCGATCGGTTGCGACGGAGGAATAGCTGCGTCTCGCCGCCGCCGCCGACCGCGATGCGAACTCGGCATCCAGTCGGATGACCAGCGGCACACAAGTCGCCGTCAGGCAGGCGCTGACCGCCAGCCAGCCGAGCAGGCTCCACGAAACCCGTTCCGCAGAAATCACCTCAACGAATGGCAAAAGCGGCACCGACAAAATCTGGCCGGGGAGTGTGTCACGAAGGGCCGCGAGCTGGTGGGCGAACTCGATCGGAAGGGCCAGGGCGCTCGGCCACTGGCGCGTACGCATCGCATTGGACGTCACTGCCGAAGTCGCCGCGCTCGCCAGTCCCGTGCCTGCCAGGAGAAAGACGACCAGCCGTGTGAGGCGATACGATCGATCCGAGAGTCCGCACAAAACCGTCTCGACGGCGAGACGGGCCAGATCGAGAATCGCCAGGCCAAGCAGCATGCCGACGAAGCCGGTCCACCAGAGGGCCAGTTCCGGCAGAAACATAATCGAGCTGAAGGCGGCTTTCAGAAATGTCGCGGAAAAGATCTGGGCGAGCCGGTAACGGATGAGATCGGACCGCCGGAACGGTCCGCCGCAAATCAAAGACTCCTCCGCAGGCGTCCATTCGATTGCGGCCGCCGGTCGATGGATGCAGGCTTTCAGGACGTACCACAGGGAGTAACCCACGCCAGTCAGCAGGACGCCGCTCCGAAACGCGTCTGCCGAAAAACGTTCGCGGAACAACATGCTGGCCGCAAAATTCACCGCCCACACGACGGGCAACACAATGGCGATGCTGGAGAACAGCACGCGATGCGGCGACGAGAAGGATCGCTGCAGGCGGCGGATCCGGGCTCGTGTTCGCATCAACAGCAGATCGCGCAACGCCGGTTGAGGAAGCAGTCGCTGCAACATCGTCGTCTGAATTTTCGGAGAAGGGATGCGGCGATTGGGAGCGCTGCGAATGAGGTTATCGCGCCAGTTCGCCCGGGGCGTCGGTGGTCGCGCTCGTGTCAGTCGCCATAAAGAAGATGTGTTCCAATGTGAGCCGGTCGTCTTCCGTGACAAAAGCGGCCCTCAGGTCTTCCACAGAGCCGGCGAAACGCTGCCGCCCCGAGTTCAATATCAACACATGCGTGCACAGGTCTTCCACCATGGCCAGCAAATGCGAACTGATGATCACGGCCGCGCCGGCATCTGCACGTTCACGGATCGTCTGTTTGAGCATGCGGATGCCGTGTGGATCCAGCCCCGTCAGCGGCTCGTCGAACAGCAACGCGCGCGGGTCGCGGAGATAGGCACAGATGATGGCCAGCTTCTGACGCATGCCTCGCGAGAGATCGCCCGCCGGGGCGTGCCGCTTCTTTGTCAGATCGAAATCCCACAACAGGCGCTGGGCCTTGGCCGAGGCGTTGTCAACATCGAAGGCCGACGCAACGAACGCCAGATGCTCCTCGACCGTGAGGTCATTGAATAATTGGGGATCGTCGGCGATGTACGCCAGCCGCCGCTTTACGGCGATCGGATCGTCCGTGACATCGCAGCCATCGATCGTCAGGCGGCCGCGGCTTGGCGTGAGCAGGCAACTGAGAGTGCGGAATGTCGTCGTCTTGCCCGCTCCGTTCGGTCCGACGAGTCCGAGAATCTGGCCCGGGCTGACGGTGAAGGACAGCCCGGTGACGGCAATCGTGTCGTCGTAGGCCTTGTGGAAATCTTCGACAATGATCACGACAGGCTCCCTCAGGGCGTGTTCGGACAGGTGCGCAGCGAGCACTCAAACTTAGCCCACAATTGGGAACCGCGCCGCGTTCTGATCGTATCGATGGCAACGATTCTGCACGGCGGCAACCCGCCAGATCACGGCGCGCGGGCGGAAACAGCCCGGCATCACGGACGGACAGCGTCCGATCGCCGCCGTCGGACCATGTCAGGATCGGACGCGGAACATTCAGCGCTGCCGGAAGCGGGAGCGATCTGGGGAATGGCCGAATGGCCGAATTCGCTCAAAGCAGGTCAGCGCGGTTTCCACTGCGGGACAGGCAGGCCGTTCACTTTCCAGTCGGTCACGATGTCGCTGTCGGGCAGGACGCTTTGCACCTCGACCCAATACGCCTGACCATCGATGCCTGGGCCGCCGGGGATGCGTTTTGTCACCGCCTGTTCCGAAAGGTCGGCCGATTGCTGACTCCCCACGGAGGGGAGGAACCATTCCGCATAATACCCGCCGTTCGTTTGCACGGTGACGTGATATGCGAAGTCCCGAAACGGCGAAATGTTGCAAAGCTTGCCGCGAACTTCTGTGAAGCCCCCGCCGGAGGGTCTCTGGATGGCCGTCAATTCCACCGCGCTCGCATCTCCGTAGGTAATCGACCGTCCTGGCGGGAGGCCGTCGTCGTTCCGGATCCGCTGCTTTTTGAGGGCGGCTTGAAGCATTCGGGGGAAGCCCTGCTCCAGCTCGCGAATTGATTTGCCGAATGACTCTTCAAACATCTGACGGCGCTCGTCGGGCGTCGGCTCTTCCAGCGGACCGATCTGTCCCAGCCGTCTCAGATAGCGGACATACTCC
>JAHBXU010000058.1 GCA_019636315.1 Planctomycetaceae bacterium
CCGCCGTTGGGCGAAACGAGTCCGGCATAGACGTCGTGATCGATGTTCTGATTGAGCGTACGACCGCTGTTGTCACAGAACATGACGTTGACAACGCCCGGGTGCCGCGAGCTGAGTCGCGGGGTCTGGCCGTCGATCGCAGAGCTGACATTGCCGTTGATCCGCGCTTCAAGGAACGGCAAGCGATAGGTCCCATTGCCAAGAGACAGACCGACTTCCTTACCCGCATCGAGTCCAACGCCGCTGGGAGTCCCTGCAGCAATCGGATCGACGACTCCCGTTGAAGGATCACCCGACATTGGCACGAGGAAGGCGAGATCGCCGGTCGCCGCCGAGGACCAACCGCCCTGCCCCGAGCTGAGATCGAAGGGGCGAACGCTCAGATTCTCACCCAGCATGAGCGTATTGGACTGTCCATCACCGCGCGAAATGAAGCTGAGTGTCGTTTTCTTCGTGGCGACATTCGTATTCCCGGTCGCCTCCCGCCAGAAGACCCCCGTGGAAAACGTCGTCTGAGCATTGTCGTTGTCCGTTCCACTCGCGGCGGTGACCCACGGCCAGATATAGACGCCAACCTTGTGCACGTCGCTATTCAGCGACCCCCAGATGTCCGCCGTCGGCGCTGTCCCGGCCGTAATCGCATAACCGCCGTTAGCCACGTAACTCAGATTGCCCGGCGCATCCGACTCGGGATCGTCGGGGCAATTGAGCACTTCAATCGCCGTCGACGCAAGAGTGAACGTGTCGTTCGGGGAAGCCGTGTCAGACGCTGAAACCAGCAGACGATCATACTCCGTCGACCGTTCCAGATAGGGAAACAACGTCACCGTCCACGGCATGGCGGACGGAATCGGCGATGCAATGGTACCGAAATTAATCGATTCGCGGGTCGATGTCAGAAACGGCACCTGTTCGTTGTTCGATGTGGCGAAGGCGTGGATGGCCGTGCCGATGTTGCGCATGTTGTTGAGGCATTGCGTGCGGCGGGCCGTGGCGCGGGCCGCCTGAATGCCGGGGAGGATCAACGCTGCCAAGGTCGCGATGATCGAGATCACCACCAGCAGTTCGATCAGCGTGAAGCCGGCGCGGCGCCGCCGGCTGCTCATCATGGGCTTACGTGTCATCGTGCATCTCCGAAACAAATCGAGGTCAAAGGTTGCTGCGAATGGGCCGCCGTCTCGACGAAAACACGCCAGAGACGAGCCGCGGATGGTGCTGCTGCGATTCGGGTCGACGACTCCACTGCTGCATTATGATGTGTATCGTTTTGAAGCAGCTGATGTCGAGAGCGTTCCTCCAATTATGCCCACTCTCGCCGCGTCGAGGAACCAAAATACCTCAAATTCCTTGTGTTTTTAATGGTTACGGCGTTACCACCCGTTTCTCAACTCTATTGTGAAGCAAACCGTGGGCCGTGAGATCGGAAAAGTGGCCGGGTCCCGTGACAACACAGTTGTGATCCGCTTTTTCGTCCTCTCCATGCTCAGCTTTCCACTCTCAAGGCCCCTCCCGGCTCACTCCGCCAGCGTCCGCCGGTGCAGCAGGAAACTCCGCCAGTTGAGTGTGATAATGTCGTCCGCTGGATCGGCCGTCCCCCGATCGTCGACTTCGACCGCCTCCTCCAGCCGCGTCCGGTCGACGACGAAGAACGACCGCTGCCGCGGCATCCCCGCCATCTCCGCCCCAATCTGCACCACACGCGGATCCGCCGCATTCGGCTGATGCGCCTCGAAGAACCCCACCGTCAACCACACCGCAAACACATTGCTCCGCGTCGTGGTGTGATTGGCCACCTTCCCCAACAGCCGATTCCGCGTGTGATAATCCACGGCATCTGTCCCAAGATCCGTGGTCGGCCGCGCTTCAAACAAACCGAGTTGGTCCAGATCCGTTTGCCGCGTCGGAAATTTAGTGGAGTCATCCAGCACGTGATTCCTGAACAACGTGTGAGCCGTCTTATTGTTGTTCGAGCCATCCGGCCAGATCGACGACAGATCGGGTGCCACATAGCTCTGACTGCGAAATGGCACCGCACCAAACTGGACCCGTCCAATCCCTGAGTCGCTTGGGACACCCGGCACTCCGGGAAGCAGCAATTGTAATCCCGCGGAGTCATTCAACGGGTCGATGCCGTCGCGCGCCAAGAGCAATTCTCGATACCAGTTTCGAGCGTCATCCTGAAGTGCATCTTCAGTGACCTTAGTGACCTTCAACTTTTCATCCGGGTACAAAGGTGCATCAAACCGCTTGACATGCTGATCATCCAAGATCGCCGCCAAAACTGCCTCGTCCCGTAACGTGTTGAGATTGATCTTCCCCGGCGTCCGTACCAGCTTCGCCACACGCTCGCGCACCGCCCCTTCTTCGTTGTCCGGCACCGTCAGGAACTCGAACAGCCGATACCAGCGATTGTCGTCATCAGGGTCCGTAAGAGTACTATTGTCTGGCGACCGAATGAGCGAGCCCGCAAGTGACGGCAGGATGCCCGGTTGCCCTGGCGGCTGGCTGTCATATCCCGACAGGCGACCATTGTCATCCGTCAGTCGCAACGTCAGGTCTTCCGGACGGCAAAGCGTGATAGCAAGTAATTCAAAGATCGACGAAAAGTCCCGGTCAAAGTGCGGCTGCCAAACGGTGAACGCAGGCAGGCCGGTGTCGGGATCGACCGGCGTATTGCTGTTCCCCCGGTTTCGGTCCTGCGTGTCCAGGTTGGTTTGCGGGTTGTTGCGCGTATTGAGCGCAAAGTCCGGGTGGCCGAGCGTGTGGCTGATACCGGTCGTCGGATCCGCGGCATGAACGGCCTCGAACGGAGCCTGGCGCGTGAGCGGTTGTTGCCGCTCGGTGCTCTGCAAAGCGGACAGATTCTCAAGAATCGGCGTCGACGACGTGTCGGAATTGAACGTTCGCTTGTTGACTTCAATGCGGTCGACTTCCACCCAGTCCGCCCATTCGTCGGTGCTCGTGCTGCTGTAGTCCAGGCGATCGCCCGCATTGAGGTTTCGCCGTCGACGCAAGACGAGCGTGAATTCCGTCGTGCTGTTTCCGTTCGGGCCGTCGCTGCTGTCCACCAGTGTGCCAGTCGTGCTCCAGCCGGGGGGAATCGTGTTGCCGCCACTGGAATCCAGGTTGAACCGCGTCTGATCGTCGTCACCCGTGCTGTGGGTGAAGCTCAAGTCGAGATCAGTCGCCGGCTGAAGCGAGGGATCGTTCGTTCCGGTCGGAGCCGCCGGATCATTTCCATTTCCCCGCCGATTGGGAATGATAAGTTCAAACCCGGCCGTCATCGCATTGGTTTCAACATAGAAATCGGACGGCGCAATGCCATTGGCCCATGTGACAGTGTTGTCGTGACAACCAATGAGAAATGTGCGTCCCGCACTGACAACGTTGCGGTTTCCCGCTGCATTGGCGTCGTTGTTGAACGTGACCGACGCGACGTCGTCTGTATCCGCCGCATTGCGGCGGGCGATCTGCCAAGTCTCTTCCCCCAGCACCACGTCGAACGGACGTGAGTTTCGGAGTTCAATGTACAGGTATTGCCGCTCATCCCTGTCGTCCCAGAACGTGATGTTGTCGTCGTTGGAAAGTTCGACCGTTTCCACCCAGAGCACTTCACTAAACGTGAGCTGCTGGGCTTCGACGCCGTTGACGACCCGCAAGTCGGCCCCTCCGGGGGTGGTCTCCCAGCCGTTCGAGAGATTGATGTCGTACTCGAAGCGTGTAATGACGTCGTCGCGATCCAGCGCATCCACGACGTTCACAGCGAACTGGGCCATCTGCTCCACCAGGTCGTTGACCCCGTTCGAGGTCGCAAAATCCTCTCCTGGCCGATAGTCGTACTGATCGCTGGCAGCTGCGTCGGGATAGGCGGCACTCGTCAGATTCAGGATCGTTCCACCGACGGAATCAGGTCCACCCAGTGTATAGAGCAATGTGTAGATGTCGCGCGCCAGGCGCTGGCGGTCGTACCGTGCCCACCACTCGCGGGCCTCCTTGTTCGTGTCGATTGTCTCGAATGGATAGGGAGGAGCCGTGACATTGTTGTGATGTGTGTTCGCCATCCCCGTCAACTGCGGATCGGTCGCCTCGAACACACCATGCGGCGTCAAGTTGCGGAACAGAGGGTTCTCATTCGCGTCGAACGCCGGACGCGCATCGTCCGCGACGCCCGAGGGGGGACTGCTCCAGTCGCTCAGAATGCGATTGATGTTCAACCGGTGCCGCGGATAGCGGGGTTCGCCGCTGTTCGGATTGAGATGATCGTTGTAGCCAAAGTCGGACTTCAACAGCAGGCGGACTTCCGGACGAAACGGATCGGACGCCGTTCCCGTCGCAACGCTTCCGCCGCCGAATTCCGGAGGAAACGCCGCTGCACTGATGCTGTCGTACGGCGACGCACCCGTCCACTCATTGAATTCCCAGTCGCGATCCGCTGTTCCCCCAAGTGACTGTCCATGTCCGAAGTCGTAGCGGTCCCAGCTATCCGTCGTGAAGCGGCTGCGAATTTCGCGACCTATGTCCTTACCTGAATCATCAATCTTGTCGAAGTTGAAGTTGATGATCGCGAGATCGCGCAGGCGGCTTTTCCTATTCACGCGAGCGAAGTCCGCCGGACTCAGGTGCAGCCCGTCCATCTCGGACGTGGGAAACACCGCGTCGGCATACGGGTCGCTGAAACGCCGGTCGAGCGTGACTTCTCCGGCATTGTCTAACAGAAAATCATGGAGCGGCTGATTTAGCTGCAGCGCGCCAATCGGGTTCGTGCTCCAATACGGCAGGACGCCGGTCGCCGGCGCGGCCGCCGGGACGGCCTGATGCTGCCACGGGGACTGCGTGTAATCGAGCCACGCCGACGGGTTCGCGGCGACTCCGAGCGCCGTTGATCCCGGTTTGGTCCGCCGCTGGTACAACCCGCCGTTCAGGACGACCGCATCACCGCCCGTCCCGCCATAGTCCAGCGGATGCACAAACGGCGGCACCCAGACGCCGTACAAATCCTGATCCTGAAAAGCGGCTCCTCCCCGCGGACGCAGCGAAGAATTGCTGTTGTCATCGTCATCAAACAAATAGGCACCCGGCGCCGGAACCTGCAGCGTGCCGGTGCCGCCGTTACGAAACCAGGTGTAGAACAGGCGCATGAGGTTGTCATCACCCCAGCGGCCTTCCACACGGCCATCGACGACGAACGTGGGGGTGCCGGGCGGGCCGACGTCGCGCCAGTTTTCGCGTCCCATCAGCAGCATGAGCAGTTCCAGATTCGACAGTTGGAGTGCGTCGACAGCACCGCCACCGAAATTCGTCAAATGGGGGATCTGGGGGATGCCCGTCGGGTCAGCCGTCAGTCCCAGGCCTAGATTGATTTCGCTCCGCGAAAGCCCGAGGTTGGACGAACTCACCAAGTCTGCCGCCAACGCGCCTTGCGTGATGGGCTGGCCATCCGAGCCGCGCGGCAGGAAGCCGTTCATGTTGCCGTGGGCGTTCACGTTGAGCAGGGCGTCGGCGTCGATGACTTTGAACGAAAAGATGGGGACAAACTGCCGCCCGTCCGGCAAATCGAGAATCGAATGGCCCAGATCCATCCAGATCGAATCCCGGAACCCGTCCCCGTCATTGTCGACATCGAATTCGTAGACATTCAATGCCGGATTATTCGCGTCCTCCAATGTTGCGTTCGCCACAGGATTCGTCCACACGCCGGATTGATTCACGAACCCGTTAGCATTGATGTTAACCGAAAATGGGAATGGAAGAATCACGCGTGACGTATCGCCGCTGAGCGCAGCCCGTCCAGTGGGAAAGGCCACGGAATTAATGAATCGAGTGGACCCATCAGCATTAACGTGGAATTGGTGTGGACGAAGAACCTGTTGGGTTGTGCCTGGTGCTGTAAACACAGGAGAGAATCCATTAGGATTTGATCCGTTTGGAGTGCCATTCTGAACTCCGCGGCCACCCGGAAAATACTGTGGTCGGTGGAACGACGGGATTATGACCCGGAATATCTGCGTCGGGTCATTGGGATTTCGCACATATCCATCGAATGCCAGGAACATACTGTTGACATCTGGATACGTGTATCCAGCATCGGGATGAAATGACGAAGCAGCAATGGGAGGACTCCAGGGGTTCGGCCCAGGGTTGGCGGCACGGCTGAAGTTAAGCAGAAAATTCGACTGATCGGCCAGCAACGTCCCGCTGCCGTCATCGCCATAGTCGAACACGAACTGACCGGCGCCCAGAGTTGCAGCCGTCGAAGCGTCAGCGAACACGCCGATTCCGAGCCCATCGAACGGATTGACATCGGCCAGTTGATTGCCGGCGGCGTTGTCGGGATTCCTCAGAGACAGTTTCTCATCGAAGTTCGGTCGGCCGATCATGTTGGGAATCAAGGCCCAGTTGCTCCCATACAGCGCACTGTTCTCCAGGCTTGGCCGGGTGCCGCGGATGAGCTGTTCCAGGGCGAAATCCTGGAACATGACGGGGGGATACTCGACAGGGGGGGCCGTGGCAAAATTCTCGGCACTGATCGACTCCGAGACGGCGAACGTGTAGTACAGCAGGCCCAGAAAGACGAGCGTTCCCAGGAGGGCCATCACCACAATGAGCGCCGCACCGCCGCGGCGGGGAGGCGACGTCTCAGCGAACGACGAACAGCGAACAGCGAACAGCGGTCCGGGGTGGTACATGGCCGATCGGACGGCCACTTTGCCACTCTGCCACTTTGCCACTTTGCCACTTGCCATTTCGCCTGTGCGCTTCATCGTCAATACTCTCTGGCGGCCCGTCGGCGGATTCCTCGCCGCGCGCCGCTCTCACTCTGATTGGAGTTGCCCGCGGCGGAGAGCGGAATAATCACAGTTCCACGAATGAATGGACGAGCGTGACCTGCCGCATCTGTTTACTGGACGGGTCGAGAAACCGAATGGTGATTTGGATGGCTTGCAGACCGATCGTGTTGTTAAAGGCCCGCCAGCGAATCTCGCCGTCCTGCACCTCTTCCCCCGCCACCACCGGCCACGCCGGTTCGGTCGGTCCGCTCGTCAGCGTGCCACTCCCGTCCAGGTCCTGTCCACCGACAAGCTGGTAGAACAACGATTGGTGGCCGGGATAGTATTCGTTGGTGGCGGCGTTCCGCGCCCTGGGAAACGGGAAGACACGGGCCGGGGCAGAGTAGTTGTTGTCCGGCAGCCATACAGTCGGTCGCGGGCCGTCACTTTGAGTGAAGTCGGTGAAGTTCGCCCGATCCGTCCACAGCGGGCGAAACGGCGGTGGATCGTCCAATGCGTCTTCCCGGGCCAGATGGAAGTTGGCCGGAGGCGTGCCCAGCCGATCGTTGAACGTGTCAAAATTGAACTGCGGATGCCACGTGTCGAAGGTGCGATTGATCGCACCGGGTGCCACTGATTGGCTGAGACTGCCGTAGCGGTACATGGCCCGCAGCGCGCTGGCATTTTCCCGCGGCTGTCCAGTCGGGTAGTAGAGATCAAACGTCCCATTTGGAACGGCTGCGTTGTACACCTGCCCCCGATGCCAGTCGCCGATTGCATTTTCATGGCCCAAGTCCATCCACTGTCCCAGTGCGGCATCCCACACCTTGATGTCGAAAGCATGGACATTGGGCATCAGAATGTCCTCACCCTTGCGGGGACCATTTTCATACTGGTCCACTCGGGAGTTCTCGTTGGAGTCGTTCAAGACGAAAGAAACCAATGGAACGTCGCTGGTCGTCATGGGGGTGCCGCGAAATGTCCCTGCACCGGCACCACCGGGCCCACTCTCAAGTGCCGGAAAGCCGAAGGTCGAATGCGATGTTTCTTCTTGAGTGTATCGGCCGATGAAAGTGGCCGGGTCCGAGCTATTGCGATGTTCGCGCGGACGCCCTTGAAGTCGAGCGACTCTCTCAGTGCCCGGAGGTAGAACTCCGGCGGGAGGAGGCGCATGGCGGGGCGAAGGATCGTGCCCAAACCGAAACTGAGGATTGCCGAGTGCGATCGGTCGGACACCTACGGCTCTTGGACCTACAGCGGCAGAATAAGATCGTGGAGGGGAGACTTTGGAATTATCGAGGTCCGTGGCCGTGTTGAACCGCATCCGGATCGGCTCGGCATTTACGACATCAGTAGGCGGAAAACTTTCGGGGTCGAGCCGCGTCGCTGAGAAGTCGAACCGGTTCCAGAAGTCGGGCGAAGTGAAATTACCCTGAATGAACTCGGTGCCATTATCAGCTGTCGGCTGTCCCTCTTCTCCCACGGGCCCGGGAGGATTGGGCTGGGCCGGGTCGCGGATCAGCATGACGCGCCGCATCAGATTGCCGTTCCGCAGAAAGTATGAAACCTCGGCGTAACGGGATTTCGATGTGCCGTTGTCGGCGGCCACGTACGACTCGGGATTTCTCGTCGTCGGGTTAATCTTATATCCCACTCCGTCATCCCAGATCGGCTGGTCGACATTGACCGGCGAGCCAGCCCCTGCCGTATCCCACGTCGGTCCCAATGCTCGCGCCCGGCCGGTATAGGGCGTCGTATCGGCATTGCCCAGGTCGATAATGGACGCGTCGACCGTAAATTGCAGCACGTCATCGCCGTCATTAAACGGATCGTTCTCTGAGATGTAGAAGTACCCTCGCTCCCTGGCCGCATCGACGCTGCGGCCTTTGCCCCCCAGTCCGGGGAGATAATAGTCCGGATGCAAAGGCACGATGCCGCGCGCCAGTTGGTTGGCTCGGTGCGACAGTTCATCCCGTCCACCGTTCAGGTAGATCGTCTGTGTCAACGCATCCTCGCGCTGGCGGAACGTCCGCTTGCCGAGGTCGCCTTCAATCGCAGCGAACGCGGCCCGCACCCGCTGGTTATTCTCCGCGGCCCCCCGCTGCTTGAGCAGGTTGCCGGTCGCGATTTGAAACGCCGAGGCAAAGATGGTCATCATGAGCAGCACGAGGGCTACAGAGACCAGCATTTCGACGAGCGTGAAGCCGCGCCGCGGAGTGGAGCGAATAGCGAACAGGGAAGAGACTCGACCTCTGATCTCTTTGCCCCTCTGCCACTCGCCGCGTGCGGAAGCCGCGCCGGCAATCGCCCTGCGGTTCAATCGTCCGTTGTGTGTTCGTCGGATCATGATCTCACCGGTTGCGGCTCATAGTCGCCGCCCTTCACTGCGACGGACGTTCATCGGAAATACCTGCACGACTCCCCGCGGGACGACGAGCGTGGTGATCGGCTCATTCGGCGCAGGGCGGCGATCGAGGCGGATTCTCACAAAAGTGGACGTCTTGCTCGGAATGTCCTGAACGCGATACCAGCGCGCAAAAGTGGGGTCGAATACCCAACTCCCCTTTCGAAGCGGCGGAGCCAAGGCCTCGGTAAAACTAAACTCAAACGTGAAGCCCACATCTTCCGCCGCGACATTCGCCGGCAGGCTCGCAATCAGATTGTTGGTCGGATTGTCATAGACCAACTCATCCGCCGGGTTGGCGGCAGTACGATTGAGGAATACCGCGCAGTCGATCTCGCTGACGCTGCCGCCGGACGTGCCGCGCTTGCGGACGGTGAGCATCCACGTATAGCGGAGATCCTGTGTTTCGATGCGGACCTCTGAAAGCAACGCGAAACTCACAGGGAGTGGAGCAGCCCATTCAATCGATGCGGCCCCAATGGCCGTCGGCGTCCGGACCTGGCTCCGCTTTCCATCGGCATGAATGAGCACCACCCGCAGCGGAGCGGTGATCGTCGCCAGTGATGTCAGCGCATCAGATGCGATTGTCTGCGGACTGAACGTCACCTGAGTCCGAGCCGCATTGAGGCCGGCCGGAATCGCGCTGAACAGTGTGTCGTACTGGTCCGGGAGGGCGACGAAACTCAAAGCTTGAGCGCGATTAGCGAAGATGTTTGGCGATGCCGGATACGGGGCCCGAGGATTATTCGAGGCTAACGGGGCCAATGCGCCCAAGCCAAGTCGCCTCAATGGAGTCGTCGGGAAATTGGGCGGACCGTCCGACTCCACCGTCCCGTCTGGTAGAATCAAGAATGGGGTCTGGGCGCCGAAGTCGATGCCAAGGTACGGTGTGAATGGCGGTCCTGCTCCTTGGACCCCATACACAACGGTGTTCCGATCCTGGAATCCCAGCGGGTCAATCACACAGCGGGTCGTTGCGCCGTTGACCGGTTGCGGGATGAAGTCGTCCGACGTGAGGTTCAGCAGGTCGACGAGGATTTCCGCCTGGGCTTTGAGGACCGCGGCGTTGGTCAGTTGCGTGCCCTGGGCCGAGCGGAGGAACGCGATCGGGAACAGGCTCATCACCGACAAGAGGCCCATGCTCATCACCAGGATGGACATCAGCACTTCGGTGAGCGTCGTGCCGCGGCGAGCAGCCGATAGGGAACGACGACTCGTTCGCCCTCCACGCCTAGGAGACAACCCGCGGGCCGGCGCTGGTGACATCGCGGCTGGAAACCGGCTTCGCCTCACCGTGCCACCTCCCCTTCCAAACCCAATTCCCAAGGATCGTGCGGCTTGGCAACCCAGGTGACGCCGCTGTCGCTGAACTGCGCATTGAGTCCAAGATCAGTCCGATTCCACCCCGGTTCACTCCCACCGGACGTTCCCGCCGGCGGACCGACATTGACAGCCAATGCCAGAAAGAACGCCGGCGTTCCATCAGTAAACGTGGCCGTCCCCGAAGCCGCGGCCCAGTCCCCCAACTTGTAGGGGAAGTTCGGACGCCAGGCGGCGGGATACGGCGCGATCGAATGCGAGATCGTCCGGCCCGACTTGGTGAAGATCGTCAGGCCGAGTTCGGGCCCATGCCGCGGGTCCAGTTTCCCATCACCGTCCAGATCGGTAAGGACCGTGGGACTACCCGCCGGTGTGTTGGCCAGAGCGTCAGCGATCTCGACGATGTGCAGATGAATGACCCCCTTCGCCGCCGCCGCGCCCACAACCGGCCCGGCTGAAGAGAACAGGATGTCCATGCGGTCGACTGCAATTCGCCAACCTTCCGGCAGAATGCTGTTCTGGAGATCGATGCAGGTTCCGCGCGGCAGTTCCAGAACAGACTCGTCGGGCATGATGTCGGGCTGAAGTTGCAATGCGAATGTAAGCGGATTGCTGGTACCGCTAAGAGGCGAATCCGGGTGATCCTCAAACGTGTGGACGACATGAGGTCCAGACCCGGAGAGAGGAAAGCCCACGGGCAACAAGGTAAGAGTGACTTGACCAGCGCCGCCAGCGCGGCTCACCTTAATCTTCGAACCCGGTCCCATCAGGCCCCGCTCGTTCAGCGTCGACCAGTTAGTCTCCGTGCCGACCAGGGCCTGAATACCGGAGTCGTCCGCGAGTTGGACAGTGCCTGTTCTATCGTCTCCAGG
>JAHBXU010000580.1 GCA_019636315.1 Planctomycetaceae bacterium
TCAGCAGATGCCGGGCCGCCGCGTCGTCCGTGTCCTGAACGCTCGCCGCAGTCGCTTCCTGCTGTTCGATGCCTCGGATCGATTGCCGAAACTGATGGTTCCATGCTTCCAGCGTTCGGACCGGTTGTGAAGACGTCTTGGTCGGAGACTCGACAAGCATCAACGCCGGATGGGCATTCCAGCGGTTTAGCATCTGCTGACCCGGATGTGAGACCTGTGTTGCCTCGGGATCGTTCGCCGGTTTCTGCTGCAGGCTAAACAGTTTCCGCAGGAGCTCGATTCGTTGCTCGGCCGGAGACCGGCTTTGGGCGTCATCTGTTCGCGTCAGCAAGGGGGCGGACAGCAGTGCTTCCAATGCGTCCAGATCATCGGGCTTCAACGTCCGCAAATTGAGCAAACGGTCCCACTCGGACTCGAACTGCCCTCGCAGGACGAGCCAGTCTCGTTCGACCGCTGCCGCCAGAGCGGTGAACTTGTCTTCGCCCGTCATCTCGAAATGCAACCGCTGGTCGAGCTCGCTCAATGCGGCAATCAGCGGCAGCAGCGTTCGGTTGACGATGTAATCCTTCTCTGTCGTTGCTCGGGCGTCACGGCCGGCGGCCCATTCCGCGAGAAACGGGAGTTCCAGACGCACGCGATCACATAGGACCAACTGCTGCTGAATCGCATTTGCATTGTCGGTGCAGGACAGAACAAGCTGATCGCCGCGATCCAGTATGTTGGTCACGGACTCTGCCGGAGAACCGATCTGCAGTGCGTCGAACGCCGCCAGGTTCAGATCTCGAAGTGGCCCGAGCTGCGCGATCAGATGGCGACTCGCGCGAATGTCCTCGGGGACGGCGAGTGCTTCATATTGTTGCCGCTGCTTCAGCGTTCTTTGGATCGCCAGAGGCTGACGCCAGCTCTCGGCAGGAGCATTGCGAGCCAGTAAGGACGCCATCTGACGAAGCGAAGTGATGCGGAGGGGATCACTTGCAGCGAGCGACTGAACCTGTGTGGTGAACGCGTCGCGATTCCCGGTCTGAGCCAGACTGTTCCATTGCGCGATTGCCATGTCGAACTGGTGCGACGGCAGTCCGCTGTGGCGCTGGAGTTCAAGATAAGGATACTCACCCGGCGGCAGAACATTGGCTTCTGACGGACGGCTGAGGAAGCTCAACCAGCGCGTGACCTCCCGCGTCGTCGCCGCCGACTCCGCCTCGCCGGCCTGTCCCGACCAGAGGTTCGCCTCCCACCACGCGAGGGCTCGCAGCAGACGACTGGCGGCGGGCAGGTCGTCCTGCCACTCGCGGTTGTTGAGCAACTGTCCGCACTGCTGCCACGCCGTCTGCAAGCCACCGAGTGACGCGGCAGCGGCGTTTTCGATCCGCGCACTTTGCTGGCGCTGCAGCTCGCGCTGACGATCGGACGGCAGGGCCTGCGCGAGTAGGACGTTCGTTGTGCCGAATTGATGCGCTGTCACCTGATCGCGATGGGGAAGCGTGCGCCGGATATACTCGATCAGCTCCGACAACTGCACGCGCTGATCCGCGTTTCCACTCGTATCTGCCGCCCCGGCCAATCCGAGCCACAGCGCTTCCTGCAGAGTCGATCCATGCTGCACACGGGACCGCCAGCGCGACTCGCCGTCACCGCCGCGACAGAGAATCGTCAGGCGCGGAAACTCTTCTGCGACACCGGGCCGCGCCGCCCACGACTCGACGGCCGCTGGAAAGCCGTTGTCAAGCAGGCCGGCGGACCAGTGCGTTCGCGCGGGGAGGCAATCGAGGACGAGAATGATCTGTCGCGCTGAGGGGGCTGCGGACTGAATGCGGCGGCAGAACGCATCGCAGGGAACCCAGGTCGAGGGTTCAAACGGATCCGCCGTGGGGGGAATTAGTGCAGGCTGGCCTTGCGAGTCGACAGCACCCTGCCCGCGAACATCAACGAACAACACACCGCTGCGGTCGATCTGCGATTGTGTGGCCAGAATCGCTGCGTCGAGTCCGTCCCAGAGCGAGCCGCTCATGCGACAACCGAACCCGGTCGATTCAAACTGCAGCGACTGGCCGTCGAGCGATCGGAAGCGATCGCGGTCTTCGTCGATCCAGCCGGGCGGGGCGAAAGGCGCTGGATAAGCATCCGCAAAGAAGATGAACGCCGTGCGCGGTGGAATATCCTGGACCACCAACAGCCAGCCGGATGCGGCCCCAAGAAATGCCATGACGGCGATCAACCAGGCCGCCCAGTGACGTCCTGTCCGCTTCGGGGGCGCACCGCTCTGGAACTCGGGCAATCGACACTTGGTCGCCGCCCGTCGCGCTCTTCCCGGCATCGCGCGCAGCGGCGCGTCGATCTGTGGGCCGGCGGCTGCCCCCATGCGGCTGTTCCCTCAGCAAGCGGGCGAGATTGGACCGGCGAACGCCGCAACGCCGTTGCCTGGAGGGGGCCCGTGATTCCGTCGCTTCGCCTGCGGACCTATCGGAGCGAACTGGCCAGCGCCTTGAAGTGTTCAATCTTCGGGCGCACGAACCGTGCGCGCGTCGAGACTTCGCCAACAGGCACATCTACCGTGCACCGCAGAGATTCGTCAGGTCGGCGATGTGCACCAACCGTCAAAAGTTCCACCGAGCCTCCAACCGGATCCGCCCGGAGAACCAGCCGGAATCGCCAACGCTCGCTCCACTGCTGATTCCAATCTCCGGCAAGCCGAGATCTCCTTGTGGTCCCAGGACGAATCGCAGGCCGGGAAGCAGCTCGACCGTCGTTTCACCATCAACGTCGATCTTGGCTCCCGTCGCCGTGGTGCGCTCGCCGTCCAGAAATGACATTCCCACGACTTCGAAGGTCGGCAACATGGCAAACGCGTCGGTCTCATACCAGATCCAACTCATGCCGACTCCCCAGATCAGGACCTGTCCCGGAAAGTTTCCCGTGCCCGACAGGGGGATGACATAGCGTAACTGGCTATGAAAGTATGCCTCGTCGGTCCAGCGATAGCGCGCCAGCAGTCCCGGTTCCATCGAGACGTGCCCCGTCCCCAGACCTCGTCCCGCAGGACCCGTGTTCAGGTATGTCAGGGTCTGCTGCGTGACCACCCAATCGCGGCCCGAGACGAGCGCCAGCTTGCCCCCGACGGTCAGATCACCGATGCCGGCCGTGTTCGGGTTGATGACCGGATCCACAGCGCGGAGCGGCACCGCGAAGATCGCCGAGGCACGCTCGGACGCCATTTCCATGCGGGCCGTCAGCGTTGTGACATCGACGGAACTCTCCGGTCCGGGCCCCGTCGGCGGGGCCGCCCAGAAGTACTCCGAACGGTCAGGTTTCCTCAGATTCCAGCCGTTGTCGAACTGAAGCGAAACATGTGAGAACGGCTGTGCGGAATCGATCCAGAACGGGGCGAACATCACGCGCTCGTGTCCGATGCCGATCCTTCCGCAGTCGGGAACGAAGGCAAACGGGAGCAATTTCGCCCAGGGACTGCATTGTTGAGGGCAGGCCACCACCGGGCGCGGCGGAGGGGCATCGAATGTCATCCCGACTTCATACTGCACCGGCTGAATCGTGTCGTCCGGTCGACGTCCGCCTTCAGCGAAGGGCTGCTCATAATGCGCCATCGTCACCGGAGGAAAAGCCTCGACGGTTGCGTCGAACATCTCGACACCCTCTGCGCGAGTCGCGGTGAACAGGTCGAGCGTGGGCA
>JAHBXU010000581.1 GCA_019636315.1 Planctomycetaceae bacterium
AAGTCATTGGGGGTCGCGACAAGTCCGCGTCCAAAATGAAGCTGCCACAAGCGATTGACCATCACCCGCGCCGTTAGCGGATGGTCGTCGGCCGTCAGCCACGCGGCGAGTGCGGCTCGGCGTTCCGTACGGTCATCATCTGGAATCGACAGCGACGCGGTGGAAAGGGACGCCGGGAATGCCGGCTCCACGGACGGACCATGTTGTCCCGGCTCGCCCCGGATGAGCACGAACGTCGACGGGATCGTGCTGTCCATCTCGCGAACCGCCATCACGCGGTCCAGCGGCGGCGGCTCCGCATGTTGCAATAACTCCAACTGCGAACGGAGCGTCACAACCTGTTCGGCGGAGCTCGCAGAGGGAGACCCCGGTTCGGAACCTGTCGTGACCTGCTCCAACTCGGCGATCTGTTGTTGCAGTCGGTCGACGGTCTCTTTCCATTCCTTGATTCGCGCCTCGTGCGCGTTCGCTTCAACAGCATCCGCTGTGGGAACGTCGGCCGGAATCGTTCCGGCAAAGAACGCTTGCAGGCCGTAGTAATCCTCCTGCGAGAACGGATCGAACTTGTGGTCATGACACTTGGCGCAGCCCACCGTCAATCCGAGAAACGCAAAGCCGACAGCGTCCGTCATCTCCACCAGGAGTTCCTGGCGGTTCTTCTCTTCATCCTGTATGCCCGCGTTTTCACGGAACGGACCGAGCCGATGCAGTCCCGTTGCGACTTGCTTGGCTGCGTTCGACGGATGCAGTTCGTCACCGGCGATCTGGTCGCGGACGAACTGATCGTAGGGTAGATCTTCATTGAAGGCAGCGATGACCCAATCGCGGTACTTCCAGGCCCACGGCCGGGCCGTGTCGTACTCGAAGCCGTCGCTGTCGGCATAGCGCACCACGTCGAGCCACATCTGCGCGAGCCGCTCGCCGCGATGCGGGCTGTCCAACAGTCGCTCAACCGCTCGTTCGTAAGCATCGGGCGACGGATCGGTGACGAACGCCTGGACTTCTTCAAACGTCGGGGGCAGTCCAGTCAGGTCCAGCGAGGCGCGGCGGAGGAGTCGTGCGCGAGTCTCCTCAGAAGACGGTTCCAGCCCCCTCAGAGCAAGTTGGGAGTGGATGAACGCATCAATGGGGGTCATGCACCATTGGCGATCACGGCATGCCGGAGTCACTGGCCGAACCGGCGGCACCAGAGACCAGTGAGCGTCGTCCGCCGCTGTCCCTGGACCTTCTCCCATCAATGCCGCAATCGCCGCGACACATCCCAGGAACGATCGATGGCGAAACCAGCGCTGCACGAAACGGCCCTCGTCGATAACGTCCTGCGAGCCTGATCAGTATATCGGCGCTCCCGCGAATGCGACAGGCGACGCCGGACACTTGAACATTCTGCATGCGAGAACGGATGTTGGCGCGCGTGTCGCGGCAAGGGCACACACTCTCTCTGAAGGCCGCTCCTCCGGACACAAATTTCACGCCATGTCATCCCCAGGCGACGGCTTTGCCGTCGAACGCCGTCCTGGATGCACTCGATACCCGCCTGGTGAAACATGAGGGCCGGCCCCACATTGACCGACGGCCAAACCGTCGGTTTGGGAGTGGACGCTGTGTGCGCGAGCCACATGGTGACGGCGCATTGACTTTGGGGGAATGCCGCGCCTCGGAACCACGCCCTTCAGAACGCGGCCGCTCATCGGGCAAAGAAGCCGTTTGCCAGGCTGCAATCACGAACGTCGCTCGTATGTCCTGAATCCGCGTGTTGGATGCGCGGCAGCGACGGATTGTCGTCCCCGGTTCACACGACGTGCCATCCGTTCTGCGTCGGCGTCAGCGGGTCAGAACAGAGACTGCCGCACACTCAGGAAGGTAGCGTTTCAATGGAAGGCGCGCAGGGTGCGATCGCGAGCCTGAGCGGGTCAGATCCCGCCCCGCATGGTCCCGGTTACCACATATTGATGAAACGGCCTTCCAGAACATTGGCGATGCGCCCCGCATCAAAGCACTCCGGGGCTTTGGAAGGAATACGGAGACACAGACGCCGCCCCTGGTAGTCGCCAACGATGGCCAGATGCGCGCCGACGTCGTCCTCCTGATCGTGTCGCAGCGCCTGCCATTCGACCGCTTCGATGGAATTGAACAGTCCCATCAGACCCTGGACGTCGAGCGTGAATCGGGAGGGAAACCGCTTGCCATCCCGTCGACCGCCATAGACTTCCGTCTGGGATGCGAAGACCATCACTTCGCATAACTCATCGTCCTGATGATAGTGGCAGCCAACCGGTGAGAGCACATCATGTGCGTGCATGATTGCAGCGACCGATTCGGCCAGCCTGGTTAACCATTCAGGATGCGAGGAATTGCTCACGATGTATGCCTGATGTGTGCGACGTCAAGTTGTAACGGGTGGCACGACACGTTGAATCAGGCGCTGTGCGCCTGACGACAGTTCGGTCAAAAAACGCAATCAATTGTCTGAGAACCAACCTGCCAGACCCTGTCGAGGAAGCCCACTCATCGATAGCAGATTGTGTGCCGTGTTTGATGGACCCGGTCGCGATTTGAGAATTTTCGATGATGACGCCAGATCCAGCACTCGCGTTCAGACCAGCGACGATCAGCGGCCTGATACACTTCGAGGACCATTGGCTCAGCCCGTGTGACATGATCCGTGTGTTGAGAGATTCACGAGGGGCAATCCCCTCGTGGCTCCCGTCCCTCCCGTCGTGTCATCAACATTTAACCTCGCGGCATGACGGATTCTCAACCAAAACTACCGCCTGCCCTTGCTTTAAGAACGCAATCGAAACGAAAAACCGGCGGTCGCCAGCCTTCAACAGTCCGGTTTTTCTGCTCAGATGATCTGATTGGGAACAGCTGCGCTGGCGGCCGGTCGATGCCAACTGACGTTCCTGTCGGTTGTAACATGTTTATTGGAATTCGGTTGCGAACGTCCCCCGTCTGGTCTCCCCGCGTGGAGACCGTCCTGCGTGGCTCGGCCAGAGATGCCGATCGCGACTGGCGGCACCAAGGGCCCCTTTTCAAGGGGCATTGAGATTTGAAGCGAAGAATCCCATCCAATCCGGCCGGGAGTGGACCCGTCTCCGGACCGCTGGAGTGGGGCGTCGTCGAGATCTCCGAACAATCAAACCACTGCCAACCCGCGATCTCGCTGGCAAGACATCAGGGACGTCATTTTAAGCCTGCGGAGTTTCTTCCCGATCCGCCAGCAGGTGCTGCCGATTCGTCTCCCACCTTCGCCTGGCGCAGCTTGGTCTCGACAGATGTTGACAATCGATGTCAAGAAATCGAAGCGCTCACCGTTCTGCCAGCCCCTGAGTTGGCGACGCTCCCACGCACGTCGGGAGCCGCCACAAACTTGCCCGGCTACTGCGACACGCGGTCGGTTGTCGGTTTCTCGAAAGTCAAAACCGCTTGATCGCCCATTCGCCGGACCGGGGGCAGAATCTTGAAAAGCGTCCAGTCCCACCGCTCGAGAAGCGGCCGCTGCGGAATAATGACCGAGAGCTTTGTCAGAACGTGCCACCGCTCGATCGTCAAATTGGCAAACTGTTCGCGGATCAGCTCGAAAGCCGCATTGTCCAGATTTCTCTCGCCAATCACATCATCGTAGCGCAAGCCTTTGGGGAGGCTTTTGTAACCAGCGGGCACCAGCCAGGTGACCGCCC
>JAHBXU010000582.1 GCA_019636315.1 Planctomycetaceae bacterium
GCAGGTCGACGTAAGTGCCGATGGAACTCACGACACGGCGAAACTCATTCGGCCGCTCCCAGGCCACATTGAAGGCACAGATGGCGCCCGAACTGGCCCCGGCGATGGCACGATCGTTGGGGTCGGCGCTCAGGTTGTACGTCTTGCCGACTTCCGGCAGGATCTCGTCGAGCAGGAATCGCGCATAGCGGTCGCCGAGCGCGTCGTATTCATAGCTGCGGTTGAATCGCGGCTGCGCATTCTCGTGCGGCGCCGGGACAACGCCCGGGTTGATGAAGATGCCGATCTGCGGCGGAACGTCTTTCTTGTGGATCAGATTGTCGAGCGTCACCGGGATGTTGCATCGTTCGGCATGGCCGAGTCCGTCCTGCACCACGAACACGCACGTCGGTCGGGCCGCATCGTACTGAGCGGGAACATAGACCCAATACTCGCGCACCGTGCCCGGGAAAATGCTGCTGTGCCAGGTGAACGGACCTTCGACCTTTCCCTGCGGCACACCCGGTTGCGGCTGGGCGTCCGGGTGGGTTTGGAACTCCGTCTGCGCTTTCGCCGGGGAAACGAGAGCAAGGCAGGCGGCGAGAAGGAGCGGCATCGAGCGCGTGTTCATCAGGCGATATCCTTGGATCAGGCGGGAGCAAGTCGGCTGAACCCTATTTCTACCACACCAGCCGTTTGTCCCCCAGCGTGAGAGCGGACGACCGCGAAACGAAAGAGGGGGCAGGCGCGGAATCCGTCAGATTCCGAGAACCCTGGGTTGCATGCCGCCAATCCGCTGAATCGTGAGACGCATTGACTGAGGGTCACGACGGCTGTGGGAGCGTTTCCCGGTGGAGGTCCGGTGGTTCTGTACGGCAAACTCCAGCGATTCCTGAACGAACGCCCGTCCGTTCAGCGGATGCACG
Organism: Planctomycetaceae bacterium; assembly: GCA_019636315.1. Taxonomy (GTDB): domain Bacteria; phylum Planctomycetota; class Planctomycetia; order Planctomycetales; family Planctomycetaceae; genus JAHBXU01. The sequence continues at coordinate 906 of JAHBXU010000582.1, forward strand.
TCGTGGCGTTGAGTGCATGCGAAGTGGGTTCCCGCATGGTCAGGAGGGATGGTATGATAGAAGTACGGTCAGCCGTGACGCGACGACCGTCCAATGACGCCCTTCTCCTGCGGAGCGATGACACATGGCGAGTGACGCCTCCGAATCTCATCCTGAGCCCAGTCCAACCGGTCCGCCGTCGCGGCTCAAGGTTGTTCGTCCGGTCAACCCGGAAATCGACAAGCTGTTTAAGATCCAGATCAAGATGGAGGCGTCTGACTTGCATTTGCAGGTCGGCAAGCCGGCCATGTTGCGTATTCGCGGAACGATCCGCGAGTTGGAGATGCCGCCCATCGATGAGGACACGATGTGGCGGATGTTCTATGAGATCATGGACGACCGCAACAAACGGATCTTCGAGGAGAACGGCGGGACCGACTTCGCCCATATTGTGCCGTACGATGGAGTGACCTGGCGATTCCGCGTCAACCTGTTTCGACAATTGAGCATGCCGGGACTGGTCGCGCGAAAGGTCGAGCGCAACATCCCCAACTTCGAGGGCCTTTACCTGCCCCCCGTGATGGTGGAACTTTGCCAATATGATCAGGGGATGGTCCTCCTGGCGGGTGTGACCGGTTCAGGAAAATCGACGACCATCGCCTCCATGCTGGACTGGATCAATCACCAGTACCGCAAACACGTCCTGACGATCGAGGATCCGATCGAATTCGTCTATACGCCCGACAAGTGTCTGATCAATCAGCGTGAGCTGGGCATGGACGTGAAAAACTTTCATATCGCCATGGCGCATGCGGTCCGCGAAGACCCGGATATCATGCTCGTGGGCGAAATGCGCGATCGGGCGACGTTCGAGACGGCTATTCACGCGGCCGAAACGGGGCACTTGGTGTTCGGGACGATTCACGCCTCCAGCGCACCGGGCACCATCGGCCGTATTCTGGACCTGTTCCCCAGCGACATGCACCGGGCCATTCGCTCCAGCCTCGGCTTCAACATGCGGGCCATCGTGGGTCAGAAGCTGCTGAAAACGATTGTCGACAAGCCGCCCCGCGTGCCGATCGTCGAGATCATGCGGTTCAATCCGACCGTGCGCAAGCTGGTCCTGGAGGAAAAAGACGAGAAACTCTCGTCGGCCATCCGCATCGGCCGCGACGAAGGGATGCAAGTTTTCAACGATTCGTTGTACAGTTTCGTACAAAGGGAGTTGATCAGCCGCGCGGCGGCGTTCGAGATTTCGCCGAACGTCGAAGAACTGAAGATGATGCTCAAGGGCATCGAGGTCAAAACACCTGCAATTCTCTAAACGATCCAGCACAACTCCTGGTCGGCGACCGCCGCCGTTCAAACGACAGCTTTCGCGTGTCGAGGCAATCGTCGAAAGGCCAGCTCCAAATACATCCTGTACTCCAGATCAGGAAGCCGCCGCGCATCCGATGCGGCGGATTCCTCAACGGCCGAACTATGGACGGCGACCGATTGAACTCTTTGGTCAGCGGAATGTCACGTGACCGTCTGCTCTGAACGGGAAACAACCATGGACGCGCGGGGCCAGGCGTCGACGAGGAACTGTCACAGGAGCGATTGGCCGCACCCGATCGGACGATGGGTTCGGCTCAGCGCGGTAATTCTGGCGATTGGATTGGCGGCCACCCCGGCCGCGGGTCAAGGTCCGCCGCGTCCTGGCGCGGCCATTGCGCCGGCACAGCCCAACGCCCCGGCCGCGGGCAATCCCGCGCGGTCAAATACCGCCTTTCCTCCCGACCCGCTCCAGTTTCAGCGCGGCAACCCGGAAGCACCAGGATCACTCGCCTATCTCAGTCTCTGGAAGATGGCGATCATTCTTGCCGCATTCCTCGCCTGGGTGTGGCTCTCCAAATGGGTGGATGAAGATGCACGCGGCCTCAAGGTGCGCCCTCCGTATTGGAACACACTCGTCTTCCTCGGCGGGCTGGCGGCCATGTTGATGCTGCTGACGGTCCCGCAGTATGCCTTCGGACTGTTCGCCGGCCTGCTCAGCTTTGGGGTGCCCGTCGGCCTGTATATCAACGAGCGAAATCAGCGTGTTCCCGATTCGAGCAAGCTGCTGACGCCGCAACATTTGCGCAAGCTGGCGCAACGGCATCTCGCGAAAATCGGAATTCATATCGGCGGCGGCGGCCGCGTCGAACAGGCCCTCGGCCCCTCAATTCAATTCGTGGGCAAATCCAAAACCGGGCGTGTCGACCATTCCACGTCGCGACAGGTCGAAAACTCCAAAGGTTACCTGGCGGCGAAGGAACTGGTGTACGACGCGATCCTCCGCCGCGCAACGGATATCCACCTGGAGCCAAAGGAGGACGAACTTGGCGTGCGGCTGCGCATCGACGGCGTGATGTACCCGACGGAGCCTTTCGACCGGGCCGTCGGCGACGCGGTCACCAACATCTTCAAAGTCCTGTGCGCGATGGATATCACGGAGCGCCGCCGCGCTCAAGACGGCGGCTTCGGGGCGGAGATGGAAGGTCGCGATATTGACTTCCGCGTTGCCAGCCAGGGGACGCGGGATGGCGAGAAGATGGTGATCCGAATTCTCGACCAGGCCAATTCCGTCAGCCGCATTACGCAGCTCGGCATGCGCAAGCAGCTCGTCGACGATATCGAGGAACTTGTGCATCAGCCGCACGGCATGTTCCTCTGCTGTGGCCCCACAGGCGCTGGTAAGTCGACGACGCTATATGCGTGTCTCAATGAGATCGACAGCTTCCAGAAGAACATCATTACCATCGAGGACC
>JAHBXU010000583.1 GCA_019636315.1 Planctomycetaceae bacterium
CGATAGCGCTCAAAGCAATCCAGATTGAACTTGACCCAATCGAGAAACTGATCGAGCAGTTCCACCACGAGGAGCGAACCACCACTCGCGGTGACCGGTGTCGCACTCGTCATGTCCACTTCAAGGCAGACGGGGACAGCCGCCATGAGGCGATGAAACGCTGCTTCTGCGTCTCGTTTTGCCCGTTTGCCCTTGGCCAAGGGAATCTGTTGGCCGCGATGCCAGACGTACCACGTGTCGTTCGCGGACCGATACCAGGGTTTCGCCGTTCGCATGGGAACCTCCAATCGCTGCACAGGGACAGTGCGATCAGAAGTTCCGCTCCTTCGCCAAGCGACCACTCGGCGAAGGACATCTTACCCAGGAATTGTCACCAATGCCTGCGCATTCCGTGCATTTACCGTGCACGATTCAAACTGGCCTCGACGTAAGTCTAATCGGGACGACAGGATTTGAACCTGCGACCTCCTGCTCCCAAAGCAGGCGCTCTAGCCAAGCTGAGCTACGTCCCGGTGGTCGTGGTAAGTGGTGTGTGAGAAGGCTTTCTGGTGCCGGGTCACGCTGTTGATTGGTGGCTATTGTGTGGGGGCGGATGATGGCTGGTCCGTTGATGATCACCCCCCCACCAGTTGGCAGATGGGATTGTTTCTCATTTTCTGACGCATTTCAAGGTTGATCCTGCCTGGATGCACGGTGGCTCAAAGATTGATGGTACGTTGTTTGCTGAGTTTGTGGTTGATGAGTTGGGTCTCGTCGAGTGGAACGTGAGAGGGAGTTAAGTCTGGTTATGGAGGTTGTTTCTGAGCGGATCGTCCACGAAGGGACTGTTGCATTTCCTGCAACAGGTGCCCGATCCTCGTGGACGCGAGGGACAGCGTCATTGTCATGTGGCCATGCTGGCTGCACTGATTTGTGCCACGTTGTGTGGCTTTCCCGGCGATGCCGGAGCGGCGCAGTGGATCCGGCTGTTGCCGATCGAGTGGTGGCATCAACTCGGTGGTCGCCGAAATCCGCCGTGCGAAAATGCCTTTCGCAATGTGATGATGGTGGTCTGCCCACGGGCACTCGAAGAGGCACTCTGGCGATGGTTGACCGACGGCTTGGGGATCACCATCGGCGAAGAGCAGTTTCCGGGGGTGGTGCTGGATGGCAAAGCGCTCCGGGGGACACGCGCACGTCACCAGCAAGCGATGATGGTCGTGGCGGCGCTCGATCAGTCGACCGGTTGCGTGCTCTCGCAAACTCCCGTCGATGGCGAGACCAACGAGGCCAGGACGGCGCTGGCCATGCTCAAGAGCATGGTTCTGGAAGGGGCCGTGATCCTGGGCGATGCGGCCTATTGCCAGCAGGACGTGTGCAAAACCATCACACAGAACAACGGTGAATACCTGGTGATCGTCAAAGACAATCAACCGCATCTGCATCGCGCGGCTCAACCGTCCTTTGTCATCCCAAAGGACTTTTCCCCCCTTTCTCAATGGTGAATTGCCAGTCCACGGTGCGTTGCTTGGAGTTTGTTCGGTCGGCCCACGCGGCAATTTCTGATTGCAGGGTCGCGATGTCATCGATGCGGCGGCCGGATAGGCATTGGCTGGTCAAGCAACCCAATTCGCATTCCGCCACGTTCAGCCAACTGCCGTGCTTGGGGGTGTAGACGAATTTGATCCGCTGCACGTACGCGCGGGCTTTCTGGGGAGGAAACGCTTCGTAGAACGCCCCCTTCGTGTGCGTGTTGAGGTTGTCGCAGACCAGCGTGATTTGCTCGCGCTCGGCGTACCGACCGTCCAGCAACTGGGCGACTTCATGAGCCCAATCGACCTTGGTGCGGCGCGGTCGAGCCGTCGCTTGTCGGAAGCCCGACAGTGGTTCGGCGAATAGGAAGATGCTCGCCGTTCCCTTGCGTTCGTATTCGTAGTCGACGCGTTGGGGGTGCTTCCTGGTCGCGGGAATTGGCACGCGGGTCTCGCCAATCAGTTGCACGGGCTGTTCGTCCATACACACCACCGGGGAGTCGGGATCATACGCCGTTTGGAGCGAGTGACTGGTCTGCTGAGCATCGTCGCAGTCCGCCTCCTGCAACTGAAGTCCGCAGCGCGGACCACTCCCGATCGTCCTGTCGAGCAAGTCGTCCCAGCCGCATGGATCAAGATGCTGCAACACCTGAGGGCGGGGGGCGCTCTGACCACGGTCGGCGAGTTCTTCCGCACTCTCGCCGGACTCGGAGGGTTCCTGGGCCGCACATACGACGGCGATCCCGGCTGGATGACCATCTGGCGCGGCTTAGAAAAACTCACGCTCTGCCTGCGTGGCCATCAAGCCATGAGGTAAAAATGTGGGTAATGACAAGCCTTCATAAGAGGTGGTACAGCTTTTTGAGGCACCCCACACCAACTCTGTGTGAAAGACGCCGGATCGCTTGTCCTTGTACTTCGTCTTGAGGACACTGTTGAACCGCTGAATCCGATTCTGGTCCGAGAACAACCATCGCCGCAGGTGGTCATACGCGAGATTCCACCCCATCACGATCGCTGCGCGGTGAGCACCTACGCCGAGACACAATAGCGCCTCGTCTGCAAACCGGCGCTCATGCCCCTCAGGCAAGTGTTCGACATGCTGTCGGAGCGCTTCTGAAACACTGGCAACTTCAGGTTCAGGATTCTTGTCGACACGCTTGAATGGGGACGACGCTTCTCTCACTTCAATCTCTTGCCGGTTGGGGGCGTTTAGCGAATATATCCGGTCTGCACCAACCGATTGACAAGCTGCCCTTCTGTAGTAGGCGTGTGCCTGAACACTCGTGATCACCTCTTGCGGGATTGCTGGGAAACCCACCTCACGGAAAGTGGTTGCCAAGTCGTTCGCCGAAACACCCCAGCCCTTGGGAAGAAAATAGAGTGCCAAGAGAACAGCGGCATCGGTTTTCCAGTGATGAAAGTCGGGGTTCTCGACCATGTTGCTGGCGGATGCCAACACGTCCTTGAATTCGACGATGTTCATGCGTGGCTGTCAAACCCCATACCACGATCCCGTTTGTTGACGTAAGTCCTTTGATATCAAGTGAGGGCGGCGGGACTTGAACCCACGACCTACGGATTAAAAGTCCGTTGCTCTACCAACTGAGCTACGCCCCCCAAGTTATTCATATGAAATATCTTGCACCACACCAGCTCATGGAGCTGTCTTGTGATGTCGTTCTAAGATTTCTCGGGTCGCAGTGCTGTTCGCGGTTTGTCGCGGACCTCCTTACCTGACAGTTTGTGGTAGGGGCACCGGAACCATGACATCACCCCGTTGATGGGCCTCAACATGGTGCGGAAGGAGTCTAGCGGATCGTGCGCGCGCAGTAAATCAGCTGGCGCGAAAAACGAAGCGGCCGCTGGATGTCGACCTTGCCGCGCGGGTCCGTCGCGTCTGTATTGCGGGCCAATCATTCGACGGACTGCAGTCCCTGAGTGTGTTCGCTACGCGGATCTCGTTCAAGACGCCCTGCGTCGTCACGCAGCCTTCGCGATTGGACTGGAGTGCGGGTTGTGGTGCGTGTCAGTGGGAAGCGGAAGCCGCGAGGGACGGCTGAAACGCTGGCGAGGAGTTGTGCTGCTGCATCCTCGGCGGGAGACACCAGATCCACAGAGCTGGTTCCTGATCATTCGAATCTCAGTGGCCGATCGGTGACGA
>JAHBXU010000584.1 GCA_019636315.1 Planctomycetaceae bacterium
GCGCTCCCGGTGGCGGAGGGCCGTTTTCACAAGGCGGAGATGCGGGGGAACGCGGAGGGCAGGCCGGCGAGCGTCCACGAGGCGGAGGTCCCGGAAATCCCGCGCAGATGTTCGCGACAATGGACGCCAACAAGGACGGCAAACTGTCTGGTGACGAAATCCCCGCTCAGATGCAAAGTCGCCTCTCAACCATCGACACCGACGGAGACGGCGCCATCTCTCAAGGCGAGCTGAACGCGGCGATGGAACGCATGCAGCAGGGAGGCGGAGGGGGGCCAGGTGGGGGACCGCGCGGAGCCGCACGCGAGGAATCGTCCGTCGGCGGTGGAGGGTGACCCTGTCGGCTGCCGTAGGCGTCGTCGCCGTCCGTGGTTGGTCCGAACTCAGATTGGGTCTCTCAATGTCCGAGTGGGCCTTCATTCGTTGAAGTGTGTCGCGAGCACCTTTCCCGTTATGCCGAACACCGCCAGTCTGATCGACCTCCACAAGTACTACGACCTGGGTGCGGTCGTGGTGAAGGCCCTGCGCGGCGTCTCGCTTGAGATCCCGGCCGGCGATTTCATCGCCATCATGGGATCGTCGGGCAGCGGCAAAAGTACGCTGCTCAACCTCCTCGGAGCACTCGACCGTCCGACACAGGGGCAATACATCCTCAACGGAAAAGACACCTCCCAGATGTCGGACAATGAGCTGTCGATCATCCGCAACACGGAGATCGGGTTCATTTTCCAGTCGTTCAACCTGATTACACAATACACGGTGCTGGAGAACATTGAAGTACCGCTTTTGTACCGGCCGGGATATCCGCCGATCACGGCCCGCGATCGCAACCGCTGCATCGACGTGGCGACGCAGGTCGGACTGGGGGACCGGCTCGACCATCGGCCGTTCCAGCTCTCGGGGGGACAGCAGCAACGCGTGGCGATCGCTCGCGCGCTCATCAACGATCCGGCCGTCATCATGGCGGACGAGCCGACCGGAAACCTGGATTCCAAGACGGAAGAGGAGATCATGCAGTTGCTCATCGGTCTCAACCGGGAAGGCCGCACGATCATCGTGGTGACGCACGAACCGGGCGTCGCCCGACAGACCCGACGTCAGGTTTATATGAAGGACGGCCTCATCGCCGGAGAAGGAGTTTTTCCGGGTTGAAGCAATTGCCGTAAGCACCTCCCTGAATTCTGCGCCAGCACCGATCGCCTCCCATGTCGTTTTCCCGCTTCTTCCGCACGCTGCAACTTGCGCTCAAGAGCGTTCTGCTGCACAAGCTGCGCTCTGGACTGACGATGCTCGGCATCGTGTTCGGCGTGTTCTCGGTGATTGCCATGTTGGCCATCGGGGAAGGGGCCAGCACCCAGGCCCAGCGGCAGGTGCTCGAACTCGGGGCCACCAACGTCATCGTTCGCAGCATTAAGCCCCCGGACGAATCAAGCAACTCCTCGTCGGGCGGCTTCACCAGTGTGATCCGGTATGGACTTAATCGGAAGGACTACAAAGTCCTGAGCGAGACGATTCCCACCATCGTGGGAATCGTCCCCGTTCGTGAACTCACTCAGGAAGTCCGCAACCGTCGCTACACGCTCAATTCAACCATTGTGGGGACCACGCCAGAATACCTGGACATGAACCATCTCAAGATGGCCCAGGGACGGTTCCTGACGGACAAAGACATCCGCCAACGCTCCAATGTCGTCGTTCTCGCCTTCGGGACGGCCCAGATCCTGTTCCCCTTCGAGAATCCGATCGGACGTCCCGTGCAGATCGCCAATCGGGCGTATCGCGTGATCGGCGTCACTCAGGAACGAACGGCGTCGGCCGGCATCGGCGGGAGCCTTTCCGGCAAAGACTACAACAAGGATGTTTACATGCCGCTCGACACGCTTCAGGCGCGGCTGAACACCAATGACTTGTTTATGCGGCGCGTCCAGGGGTCATTCACCGCTGAGTCGGTCGTTTTCGATCAGATTACGCTCAAAATTGATAATCGGGATGACGTGATCCCCACAGCCGAGGTGGTGCGCGAAAGCGTCGGCCGCACGCATGGCACCAAGAAGGACTACGACGTCATCGTTCCACTGGAGCTGCTCAAGCAGGCGGATCAGATCCGGAAGATCTTCAACATCGTGCTCGGATCAATTGCGGCCATCAGCCTCGTGGTGGGCGGCATCGGCATTATGAACATTATGCTGGCCACAGTGACCGAACGCACGCGCGAGATCGGCATTCGCCGCGCTCTCGGCGCGCGCCGTCGCGACATCATCCAGCAGTTCCTCACCGAAACCATTGTCCTCTCCGGGACGGGCGGCCTGATCGGCATCACGATGGGTCTGCTGACGCCGTTTACGTTTAAGGGGATCCAATGGTTTGTGAACTCCTATGTCATCGACCAGGCGGCGGGCACATCCGACATGGGACGTCTGTTCTCCGGTATGGAGCCCGAAGTCGCCGTGTGGAGCCTTCCGCTGGCATTCGGTGTGAGCGTGGCGATTGGCGTCATCTTCGGCACGTACCCCGCCCGCGCCGCCGCCCGCCTCGACCCGATCGAAGCTCTGCGGCACGAATAGTCCGTTGAAGGCCGGTTCGCCGGTTCCGCTCCGAGGTCCGTCGCGCGTCTTGGCTTGCGTTACCGACGGACGCAGGCCCCGAGCCTCACCGAGACTTTCGCCCTGCGGCTTGCGGTCTTCCGGCAAACCCGATAAGCCTTGCTGCGGGCGGTCGCGACCGCCGGGGCGGGAGGCGAGCAACAGGGGGGCCCCCTGCCTGCAATTCGCATGTGTCGAAAACCGCTGATCCAGTGGTTGTGAATCCCCGTTGACGCTTCCAGGAGCGTCCTTGCTCGTAACGGATTTCATTTCAGGCCAGAAGGAATCAACGCGACATGTCGACCGATAAGCAGTCCGACCGGGGGATTATGTTGGTGTCCTATCCCAAGATCATCTTCATGTGGCCGGTTTGGCTGGTGGCACTCGCCGGCGCCATTTTCCTGTCGTTTGTGGGGGCGGAAGGGGGCACAGCCGTCGTCGTTACCTGGACGTTCCTGTTCGTCCTGTCGCTCAATCTCGTTGTGCTTGGATTTGACTTTCCCCGGGCGACGTCGCTGACGCTCTTTTTTGTTGCCGTCGCGCTCGTGCTCGGCGGGGCGCTGCTCGTCGTCTACTTTCCGAACGTCTTGCCGCGCCTGGAGGGCTGGCTCACTTCGCTGGAGCCGCGGGCCAACGCCACATTCTACTGGATTGTGGCACTTGTCCTGAGCTTGATCTATGCGGGCGTATTTGTGATCAGTCGCTTCGACTACTGGGAAGTGCGTCCCAACGAGCTGTTGCACCACCACGGCGTGCTCAGCGACCTGGAACGATTTCCCTCGCCGCACCTGCGGATCGAGAAAGAGATCAACGACATCTTCGAGTACCTGCTGATGGGCTCCGGTCGGCTGATCCTGCAGCCCAGCGGAGAGCGTAAGGCCATCATCCTCGACAATGTCTTGTGGATCAGCAAAAAGGAAAAGGAGATCACCAAGCTCCTTGGCGCCCTGCAGGTGCAGGTGCGGGACCGGGAGCAGGTGTGATTGGAATTGATGGACCCCGGAGGACGCGGATCGGGCGGATGGCCGCGGATTCTCCTGATGAAGCGAGGTGCGAGGCAACCAAATGACGAACGAGACGTTAGTCGCAG
>JAHBXU010000585.1 GCA_019636315.1 Planctomycetaceae bacterium
GCAGCTGATAGTTGAGGTCCGACAGTTCCTGAAGATCCTGCAGATAAGACATTGCTCCGCTAGCGCCCGCGGGATGGAACTGCAGATTGGTGAGAGATCCGTCTTTCACTGGAGCAGCCTCGAAATCTTCAGGCAGGTAGACGGTCCAGTTCGTGAAGACGACCGGCACACCGTACTCACGCGATTGCCGCGGGGTGACCACTGTCGGCGCCGGCAGTGCAATGTGCTCGCTGTTGAGAGACCTCGCACGTCCCAACGGCTGCGGTAGAACACCCTGCAGGACCAGCTGAACGACAAACGACAGGTCAGCCGCGCTCGTCTGCGGCAGCGGCACCAGAACGACGGCATCGTTCTGAATGGACGTGCGCAGCGCGCGGGCCGGGCGTTCCTTCACCAGCACCGACAACAAGCTCGCTCCCGTCGGCAGTCGCACGGCCAGGAACTGCTGCCCCCGATTGCGCACCCGATACGACGCATGGGTCCGCCAACTCCCGTCGGTGGCCAGCACGGTGGTGAGATCAGAAGACGTGACCGTGGCGGCTGCGGTCCGGTCGACGGTCACCGGCTGTAATTGCCAGACGAGGGAATCCGTTGTCGGCACGGCAACCACTTCCATCGCCTGGGCCAGCAGTTCGCTGCGGAGACTGAATGGCAACTGCTCCGTGCGGACGATGGTGGGAGCCACTCCCTCAGCACGCGTGATCTGCCAAGTGGACAGATTCACCAGCACAGCAAACGATTGCTGGCTGGTGACCGGCATGAACTCGTCCGCTCCTGCCGCCGGTTGCACGATCTCGACGTCCGGCGCCGTGACGCGTGCATCGGCCGGCACGGGGAGCGTGGCGACGGCGGACAGCAGATACTCGCCGAGCATGGGGCGTTCGAGTTCGATGGTCCAGCGGACGCGGCGATCGTCGAGGACCTGGGACGTCGTGCGCTCAATGCCGTCGCCCGTAAACTCCAATCGTCCTGCCAGCCAATCCGGCGTCGTTAATGTGAGACGGTCGACGACCGCCCGTTCCACCGTCCAACGCAACGTCAATCCATAGTCGATGGATGCGTCGCTCACGGCGATTAACGTCACGGCGTCGCCAGTGATCTGAGGTTGCGATCGTTCGACGCGGGCGATCACCAGTTCCGGCTCAAGCTCCGCAGATCGGAACGTGAACTGCGGCTCCTGTTCGTGGAGTTCGCGAAGCTTTTTTGGCAATTCGTTGCGTGGCAGTGATCGCCACCCATCAAAACTCTCGAGCGATAGCGTCAATCCTCGGTCCACCCAGATCGCAAGGCGAGTGTCCTGACGCTGAATGTCCTGCGGCAGCGGCGTTTCCAGAACGACTTCCATATCCGCAGAGTCGCGAGGGATGTGTCCTTCAAAAGTGACCGTCAGGGTTCCCGTACGCGGTTCACCCAGGTCGAGCACCAGTTCCCCCTCTTCGACAAACCATTCCTGGACCTCGTCTCCTCGCAGATCGACGAGTACGAAGTCGTGCGGCAACCGTACTCGAATCAGCCGCCGGGGGGCGCCGGTCAGATCAAACTGGAGACGGCTGGCCAGTTGGACTCTCCGGTTGCTGACGCGCATCCCATGTTCGGCGGTGACGCGCGCCTGTTCCGGTTGCAGCGACGCCGCGGTGGACAGACGCCACGGCCTTGCGACAAAACGAAACGTGCCGCGTGGCGACAGTGACGCGGGATTCAGCTCGCGCGGTAGCTCGCCAGTCAGTGCATTCGTCCGCATGACGCCCTCCACGCCGTCCGCCCGCACGTCGCGAACGCCGGCGGCGAGCAGCACAATCTGCCCCGCCTCTCGGGTCACGTCGCGCGGAGCAAACGCCGGCACGTCGAACGACACCCCGTCCCCCGTCCCGGCTTCGAGGACAAACAGATCCGCCAGGATCCGCGTCTGATCGGAGACGGTCCGCCGCAGAAACACCGTGAGCTTCCGGTCGTCCGACGTGTTCTCGACACGCCATCCCCCCACGTCAGGGCCCCACAACCGCTTCAGCCGGAGTGTGTCAGGAAAATCGAACGTCAACTCGCTGAGTTCTCCCTGCCGGACCGAGACGTCGAATGCGGTTCGAATCGACACCCCCTCATCATCGACCTGCACGGCCGTCAGTGATTCCACATTAACGATTCCCTGTCTGGCCGCCGTCATCTGCCTGGGGCGCCAGGAAACGGAGAGACGTCCTCCACGATCAATGAGCGTTTCGATCGTGAACCTGCCGCTTTCCGATTGCTGTTGCGTCCCGAGCCGCTCGCGACCGTCGCGCAAAATGGAAACCGACCAGTCGTCCCGTTGCGGAAGAGTCAGTTGGAGACGTCCTGCCGCAACTGGGCGTAAAGACAGCACAAACTCGCCCGACGTGTTTTGCAACTCGGCAGCAAGTTGGCAGGTGAGTTTCAATTCATGACGTCCCGACGTGGGAACGACGACCTCCAGTCCTCCGTCGCCTGACGGTCGCACGGTTGCCGCGGTGTCGCTCCAGGTCGCGGCTGTCACAGCGACATCCTTCAGCGGCAATGTCAAAACCACAGGCTGGCGGCGGAAATTGTGAATGACAAATCTTGCTGACAGTGACAACTGGGATGACGCGTTGTCAGCTCCCTCCACTCCGCCGACCTGCGCCACGTACTCCGCTTCGGCCACAACGCCGTCCACGGGCGACGGTCCGGACGGCCCGGCATCAGGGTCGGCCTGCAAACGCAGTTTTTCAAACAGCTCGCGAGGCAACAGGACTCGGTCAGCCGCGAGCGGACCTTCCTCTCCATAGGGCACGACGACCGTTGGCTCGCTCACCTTTGAACGCTCTTTGTGAGCGGACTCGACGGCCGGCGGCGGCGCGGAATGGTTCTCTTCTGCCAACGTGACCGACGGACCGGTGATGATGATGCTCATCAATAGTCCGGCGACGACGGGCGCCGCCGTGTTCGATTGTCTGACTCTGGAAACTGTTGACTGACATTGGGATGCCAGATATCGGACGCCCCATAGCAAGACTCCTCCCAACCCACCCAACAGCACGCCTTCCACGAGCATTGACACGGCAGCAGGCACAACGCTCAACAGGGCCAGCGGCACGATGACCGTCAGCAAGGCGAGGACCAGGCGGCTCGCAGGGGCCCCCCCGCGCAGCCACCACAGGAACAACATCACTCCGCTGGCCACGATCCACGTCGTCAAGTCCCGGTGCGACCGCGAAGCATATCGGACGTCGAGCGCCGGCGCGTCCGCGATTGCTGACGTCCCTAACGAACGAAACGGCGTCTCGCGCATGTCCCGCGGCATGACTGCATCCAGTGAGAGCGACAGCAGGGCCCCACGGCGAGGAGGCCCCTCCTGGAGATCCCGCGCTGAAAATCCGACCACGCTGTCCCAGTCTTGTGGCTTCAACTCCTGTTCATCAACACTTGATTGACGCGCCCTGCCATCAGGAGCCCCCGACGCCGGAGCAGACCCTGCCTGCTGTTCCTGGGATTGAATGGAGAGCGGAGGAGTTTGTGCGACATTGGGAGCGGGAACTGCCTGAGGCACGCCGTCGTCTGATCTGTTGATCGGATCGACGCGTCCGAATGGAGCGAGCGGAACAGACGGACCATCGCCGCTCCCCTCGCCCGACGGCAGTTCCATTTGGGCTTCTGATTGATCAGCAAGATCGTTCGACGC
>JAHBXU010000586.1 GCA_019636315.1 Planctomycetaceae bacterium
CCTCGTGAGCAATCCGGCCTACAGCCGCCGGTCGTTCTTTCTCGATTATTCCGCCGACTTGTTCGAAAAAACGATTCAGGGAACGCTCGCCAGCGGGTTCCACATGAGCCAACTGGTCGCGCGGCACATGGTCGAGCGCGGCGGCGGCGGGAAGATCGTCTTCATCTCCAGCGTCCAGGCGGAGATGCCCATTGCCGAGAACGTCGCGTACGGGGCAGCCAAGGCCGGACTCAACCATATGATGCGGACAATCGCCGTCGAACTGTCGCAACACCGCATCAACGTGAATGCGATCGAGCCCGGCTGGATCGACACACCGGGCGAACACGAAATGTTCGACGAGGAGACAATCATCAAGGAAGGGGAGGGCCTCCCCTGGGGACGACTGGGACGGCCGAATGAAATCGGCAAAGCGGCGACATTCCTCGCCTCCGATGCGGCCGAGTACATCACCGGCAGCATCCTCGCCGTCGACGGCTGCTTCCGGTACAAGGACTGCCGCAGCGAGTTCTAACACGGCGCTTCGAATGCACCAGACACCTGTTCGCAGGACGTCACTCGTCACGTGGCAACGGGTTGAAACAGCACCGCCCGACAATAAGCCGTCGGCTTGAGGTGATGGTGAAACCGGGTCTTCTTCTGATGATCTCGCTCCAGCAACACGAATTCATCGGCGAAAACACTGGGCCGCATTTGCTCATCACGGGTGGGGTGCACGGCGATGAGTTCGAACCAATCGCTGCGATCCGGCGGCTGATTGGACACTTCAAGAACAGTGACTCACATGCAGCCGGGATATGCGGCCGCGTCACCTTCGTGCCCATCGTCAATGAGGCGGCCTACCTGCGAGGACATCGCTGTGCGGACGACGGACTTGATCTCGCCCGCACCTGCCCCGGCCGTCCGGACGGCTCGATTACCGAACAAACGGCCCATGCGCTCAGCGAGCTGATCCGCACGGCGGACTTCTACATTGATCTCCACTCCGGAGGAACGGAGTTCTCCGTGCTGCCGCTGGCGGGTTATATGCTGCATGCTGATATCGCCATTCTCGAAACGCAGCGGCGGATGGCCCGCGCGTTCAACCTGCCAGTGGTCTGGGGAACATCGGCCGACCTTGACGGTCGTTCTCTCTCAGTGGCTCGCGACGCCGACGTCCCCGCGATTTACTGCGAGTACCTGGGCGCGGCAACTTGCAGTCATCAGGGGGTCGAGGCTTACGTCAACGGCTGTCTGAATGTGATGACCGAACTGAAGATGCTGGAAAGAGACGTTCCTCCAAACAGCGTCGAATACGTGATCGAAGATCCCCGGCCCGCGTCCGGACATCTGCAGGTGCACCATCCGTCACCAGTGGACGGATTGTTCGAGCCTGCCGTCACTTTGGGCGATGCGGTCGATCGTGGCGCACCGCTCGGAACGGTGTTCGATTTGCATGACGGCGCGGCTCACAACGTTTTCGCCGAACATCACGGCATCGTTCTGGTTCTGCGGACGTTTCCCCGCGTGCGTCGCGGGGATTCGGTTGGTGTCGTGCTGGACCTGGCAGAACGGCGGTGAACCATCGTCGGTCGATCGCTGGAGTCTTCGTCATCCGACGTGTGACCAAGCGATGTCGAGAGGCCCTTCGTTGACACAGCCGTTGATGCTGCGCGCGACGAAAATTAATCGTGCCGAAAAGTGTCCGAGTTACTGCGCGCCGTCCACGCGACGAATCCGAATCCCTTCAGAGGTCAAGAAATACGGCCAGTTTCATGCAGACGAAGCCACCATCCCGATAGACCGCGTGACAGCAGGGGCCGGACCGTGACGTTATAATGAGACCGCCAGACGGCCGACGTCTGATCCCCTCGACCGGACGATGCGGATGCGGAGGCGGGTGATTCGGATTCAGCCCCTAGAGTCGGAGTAAGCGATGTCGCCACGTTTTCTCACCGCGCTGCCGGTGTACAATGAGGAATCTCACGTCCTGCCTGTACTGGAGGAGGTGCGGCGCCACGCAGACGATGTGCTGGTCGTCGATGATGGATCGCGAGACCGGACGCCCTTGCTGCTGGCGGAGACCGAGGGCATTGAGGTGCTCACGCACCCCGTCAATCGGGGGTATGGTGCGGCCCTTGCGTCGGCTTTCGACTACGCCATTGCTCACGACTATGACGCCCTAGTGACAATTGATTGCGACGGTCAACATCAGCCGCGCCTGATCCGCCCGCTCGTTCAAAGCCTGTATCCGGCGGACGGCCAGCCGGTGGATATCGTCTCGGGAAGCCGCTATCTGGAGACATTCGCCAACGACAGCATCCCGCCGGCCGATCGTCGTCGCATCAATGCCGAGATCACCCGGGAGCTGAACGAGCGTCTGGGGCTGCACCTGACCGATGCGTTCTGTGGATTTAAGGCGTATCGCTGCGACGCTCTGGCGAAGTTGGAAATTACGGAGTTTGGATATGGCATGCCGCTGCAGCTTTGGGTCCAGGCCGCACGATCTGGCTTGCGCACTGTGGAGTTTCCGGTGCCGCTGATCTATCTTGAGGAGGAGCGGTCCTTCGGGGGATCACTGGATGATGCTGTCCGCCGCCGCGCGCACTACCAGGAGATCATCGATCGGGAATTGGCCGCGTGCGGTTGCCAGGGATGAGTTGCATCATCACTTCCAAGACCTGCGTTGAAGCCGCCGCGTCGTCGGCACAGGCCGCACGTCCGTCGTCGTCTTCGAACCGTCGATCGGATGTTCGTGCCGATGTCGCTGTTCCAAAGGCCCTTGGCCACTATTTGATCGATGAGGCGAACAGCGTGACGTTTTTCGAGACTGCCGATGCCTCGGCCGAGGCCCCCATCTGGTCCCCGCGCCGGTTGCAGGTCCCGCGGACCGACCGGAGACTGCTGTGTGACCCGCCGTTGAGGCTGGCGTCCGAGCTGGCGGTGCAGAACCAGGCTCAGCTGGATGGGGCGGACATCAACTTGCAGGGGCGGACGCTTTTTCAGATGCGGCACTGGTCGCGTCGCGCCTGCCTGAGCGCCGCCGCCCAGTATACGGCCCACCTCGACAAGTCATCTGCGACGGAAGTGACGGACTCGCATGTCGAGGGAATGCTCTACGTCGCCGGTCACCAACCGTCCCTCTATCACCCGGGCGTCTGGGTGAAGAATTTCGCCATCGATCAACTGGCGCGTTCCTCCGGCGGAATCGGACTCAATTTGATCGTCGACAACGACACCTTCTCGTCAACGGCCATTCGAGTGCCGACCGGCCCACGCGACGGACTGGCCGTCACCCGTGTGCCGTTCGATTCCCCGCGACCCGTCCAGCCGTGGGAAGAGGCGCCGATTGTCGACCAGGAGCTGTTCACCACGTTTGCCGAACGCGTTGCGGAGACTATTTCCGGTCCCGGGCGGCCGCTGCTCCTGACGGACATGTGGCCCGACGCCGTCGCCTATGCTGCCACGTCGCCTCGGCTGGTCGACTGTCTTACGGCGGCCCGCCATGCTCAAGAGCAGCGTTGGGGACTCTCCAACTGGGAATTGCCGCTCAGCCGTCTGTGTGAGACCGATCCGTTCTTGTGGTTCGCGTCGCACATTCTGGCCAACCTGCCGCAGTTTTCTGAATGTCACAATCTGGTGCTGCATGCGTATCGGCAATTGAATCGCGTCCGCAG
>JAHBXU010000587.1 GCA_019636315.1 Planctomycetaceae bacterium
CCGCGTTCTTCAGCAGTGCGAGTGAGAGACTCTCGACGTCTCCCCGCGGTTTAAAGAGATGAACCTGCTCGTCATAGCCGGGCGTCGGGCCCAGGAAGGCCGCAAACGTGTCGAGATCCTCAGCCGCACGCGCGTCGCGTGGACACAGCGCGTCATGGGGCAATTCGAATCGCGAACCTTCCTCCAAGAACGGCGGACCAATATTGATGTGATACAGAAGTTCCAGTTCGGTTTCGCTCGTCCCGAGGTTCCGGATTTCATCGCGGATTGTGAAACTCGATTGTCCCGCGGTCATGGTCAGCAGTGACGTCAGCCGCAGTTTGGGGCCGAACAGGCACGTTTCGTCGCATGTGCCGCGCACCCAGAGCGTCTGAGCCGCTGAATCGATCCCCACCGCGACGGAGTGCGCGGGGATGTTGGCAATGCGGCCGTGCAGCGTCAATTGCGATTCGATGGGAGACCTGGCGCCTTCGTCGATTCCTGGCGGACCGACAGAGGACAATCCGCAGCGACACAGCAGTTCATTGAATCCGTCGAGCCAGCCGAGTCCGTTGCGCGCAAGCAGGTTGACATGCCGGGGATGCACCGGACGCTCAACAGGCGAGTTCCATCCGACCGGAATGCCGTGGAGGTCGGCCTTCCAGATGCCCATGCCGCGCGTGGCCAGGACAGACACGGTGAGCGGCCCATTGCAGAGGTCAACGACGTGCACACCCTCCGACGTGCCGCCCTGCAAGGTGCGCTGCGCGATCGACCAGGCGCCCGGCATTCCAAATCCGTTCGACATCCAATCCAGAAGCGTGGCATCCGGTTCGGTCCCGGCGTTCTCACAATCGGTCAACGAGAGTTCGTGGCGAGTCATGGTCGGGGGAATTTCTTGACAGTGACGTTGAGAATGCACGACGAGCAGGTCGATGTCCGCCACGGCGAACACTTCAAGAGTGATCCAATGGCGCTCGAAAATCGAAGTGGTGGGAGAAGCCCCCTGAGACACATGCACCGGGAGGCGGACATCCCCCGCCGGTGCCGAGATCTCAGTCGAACATGATTTCCGACTCTACCGGCGCGGCGGCTGTGAATCCAGCGGTCAGAATTGCTACAATCCGAAACATCAAATTCCGCCAGAGAGCAGTTTACCGCACGAGCGGATTTCAATTTCGCGGGAGTTATGGCATTCTGATTGCACCCCTGTTTTTGATCATCACGGATCCCTGCTTGACCACGGACGGGCCCCAGCTGTGCAATATTCAGATCCGACAACCTACCTTGACCGCCTGATGGACCTGGACCCCGAGGTGGAACCGTATTCCGAAGCATGGTACGAGCGGCTGACGCTGCTCCTCGGCGATGCGGCTTGCCGGCAATTGGGCTTTTACGCCATTCCATCCGACTTTCTCCTGTCGGTGGTGATCCCTGTGTTCAACGAGCGACACACGCTCAGCGAACTCGTCGACCGCGTCAGGGCGGTGCCGGTGAGGAAGGAAATCGTGCTCGTCGACGACTGCAGCACGGACGGAACGCGCGACCTGCTGAAAACCTGGCAGCACACGCAGGAAGACGATCCCCGCAATCGCCTCTCGATCCACTTTCACGATCGCAATCAGGGAAAGGGAGCGGCGGTCCGCAGCGGACTTGCGCAGTCGTCAGGGGATGTGACGATCATTCAGGATGCCGACCTGGAGTACGATCCCGCGGAAATTCCCCGTCTGTTACAGCCGCTCATTGAGGGCCGGGCGGATGTCGTCTTCGGGAGCCGCTTTCTTGGCGATCAACCGCACCGCGTCCTCTATTACTGGCACTATGTCGGCAACAAGGTTCTGACGACGCTCTCGAACTGCTTTACCAATCTGAACCTTACGGACATGGAGACCTGCTACAAGCTGATGACGCGGGAGGTCGTGGGATCGGTCGGACCGCGTCTCAAGCAGAACCGTTTCGGGATTGAACCCGAGCTGACCGCCCGGATCGCGCGGGGCGGGTTCCGCGTGTTTGAGATGTCGATCAGCTATCATGGCCGCACGTACGATCAAGGCAAAAAAATCGGCGTCAAGGACGGATTTCAGGCCCTGTGGTGCATCGTGCGATATGGTCTGGCCGATTGAAATCGCTCACCGAGCACGCCGAAATTCCGCAGCGGGACTTCGACCCGATTCGTGACGCCTCTCATATGGACGGGGTCTGAAGCCGGTCCCTATAATGGAGGTCCGTTCGTCGCCGGCCGGTGTGACGAAGTAACGACAGAACCGCTCACAGGAGGCGCCATCCATGCCGTTGTACGAGATCGAGACGAACGCCCACATCATGATCGCCGCGACCGATACGCCCGAAGCGGCGCGGTCATTGGCCATTGAACATTATCCGCAGGACGAAGTGATTCGAGTCACCAAGCGCCCCAAGCAGATGTGGGTCATCTCCAAGAGTTTTCTCGGCCTCAACGGTCGCGCAGAGCCGTGTGAACAGGCGCGCGACTGTCTCGCCAAGGCAGCCGGAGATAAGCTGCACGCGATTCGCCTGTACATGCACGAAACCGGTGCCGATCTCCATGAAGCGCAGCGCGCTATCGAGACCAATATGTCGCTCGGCTGGTGAGACATCCGCGGGCGAGACGTTCTCAAAGGGCCTGCTGATCGGCCGCCCGGTCGGCATGGATCGCAGCAAGTCGTGAGAATTCAGCCGCCCGAGCCTGGCGAAGGCGGCTTTCGAGCCGTCGTCAGGCTCAACGAGCTCGTCAGTTGTGCTCGTGCGTGCTGTCAGTGAGGCGCTGCCGGATATAGGTGGCGCGCGCCACGTTGCGCTCCGCCGATTCCAGATGCTCGTTGCGGAGCTTTTGCAGGTGGGCCGGTTGGGTGTGGATAAACAGCTCGTTGATCGTCGGGATCTCCAATCCGTCAACGAGCCCCAGGTTGATGCCCATCCGCACGCTGGAGAGCAGATGCATCGTCTCTTCGGAGGTAATCGTCTGCGCGCTCCGCAGGATGCCGTAGGCCCGCGACACCTGGTCGTGCAGCCGCTGCCGATTCTTTTCGACAAGTTCGTCCCGAACACGGCGTTCGTACTTAATGATCCCTTCCACAACCTCTTTCAGTTTGGCGATCAGCTCTTTTTCCGACGGGCCGAGTGTGACCTGATTTGAGAACTGGTAGAAGTCCCCCATCGCCTGTGACCCTTCGCCGTACAGGCCTCGCACCGCGAGTCGCATTTTCTGCATGGCCTGGAAAACCTTCTGGATTTCCTTGGTGAGGGCCAACGCCGGAAGGTGCAGCATGACGCTCACCCGAATGCCGGTGCCGACGTTGGTGGGACAGGCCGTCAGATATCCCAACTGTTCGCTGAAGGCGAACGTCACGCGTTGCTCGAGGGCGTCGTCGATGCGATTGATCTCCGTCCAGCACTCGTCGAGGGCGAATCCGCTCCGGAGCACCTGCAGGCGGAGATGATCCTCCTCGTTGATCATGAGGCTGATGTTTTCCTGAGGACCAACGCCCACGCCGCGCGACCCGTGCATCTCCGCCAACTCACGACTGATGAGCTGCCGCTCCACCAGAAACTGGCGGTCGAGGGCCTCGAGGTTGCTGACGCTGAAATAGGTGAGCTCGCCGTCGACCGGCAGCGACGAAATGGGCCCCCGCAACAATGCCTCGATCTCAGCGCG